>CAJWBV010000177.1 GCA_913020275.1 uncultured Rhodobiaceae bacterium | reverse complement strand
GGCCGCAAATGCAGTGGTCGCGGCTTGCAAAGAGGCCGGCGGCCAAGCCATTGCTGTGGGTGCCGATGTTTCAGACGATGCCGCCTGTCGTAAACTGGTCGAAGCCGCCATGGACAAATGGGGTCGCCTCGACATTCTGGTCAATAATGCCGGCACCACGAAATTCATGGACCATGCCAATCTTGAAGGCCTGGATAAAACCGACTTTGAGACGATTTATGCCCTCAACACCATTGCACCCTACCAAATGGTGCGCGCGGCCCGGCCACATCTCAAAAATTGCGGGGCCGGCAGTGTGGTGAATATTTCATCCGTTGCCGGTGTGCGCGGCGTCGGGTCTTCGGTGGCTTATGTAGCATCCAAAGGCGCGTTGAATTCAATGACGCTGGCGCTTGCCCGTGCACTGGGTGAGGACAATATTCGCGTCAATGCGGTATGCCCGGGCTTTGTCGGCACGGACTGGTTCCGCAATGCGCTGGGCGAGGAAATGTTTGACCGCATCGTCGAAGGACAAAAAAATTCAACCCCCATGCACCGCGCCGGAACGCCGGATGACATTAGCGGCCCGATTTTGTTTTTCGCAAACCGCGCCAGCAAGCACGTGACCGGACAATTGCTTGTGGTCGATGCCGGAATGCTTCTAGGCATGCCGGTAAAGATTGGTTAACATCAAATCGAAAATCAAAGGAAACGGGTTATGGATCGAGAAGCTCTGAAAAAACAAGCATGCGTCACAATTGACGACATGTCAGACGCATTGATTTCCGCGAGCCATGCCATTCATGCCAAACCCGAACTTGCTTTCGAGGAGCATTTCGCTCACGGGCTTTTAACCGACCGCGTGGAAGAAGCCGGACTGCCGGTTGAGCGCGGCGCATGCGGTCTCGACACGGCGTTTATCTCCAGCTTCGGCGATACAGGCGTCGAGGTGGGCATATTGTCCGAATATGACGCTCTGCCCGGGATCGGACATGCGTGCGGACACAATATCATCGCCACCAGCGGCCTTGGCGCGGCATTGGCGCTTTCAAAGCTGGGCGCGGCCCTGCCCGGCCGTGTGCGCTATCTGGGCACACCGGCCGAGGAAGCCGGCGGCGGCAAAGAGATTATGGCGCAACATGGTGCTTTTGACGGGCTCGATGCGGCAATGATGGTGCATCCGGCGGGCGTTAATCTGGTGACCATGCCCAGCGTTGCCATGAACGAGGTGCGGGTAACATTTACCGGCAAGGCGGCACATGCCTCGGCCATGCCGTTTGCCGGTGTCAATGCGCTGGATGCGCTGGTGAGTTCGTATCAGTCGATCGCGCAATTGCGCCAGCACATTCGCCAGAATGAACGCATTCACGGCATTTTCAATGAAGCGGGGCTTGCGCCGAACATTGTTCCCGACCGCGCGGTGGGTACATTTTACGTGCGCGCCGCTGATGGCATGGCATTGGCCGACCTCAAAAAACGGGTGAAAAACTGCTTTGAAGCCGGCGCACTGGCCTCAGGGTGCGAGGTGGAAATTCAATGGGCGCTGGGCGATTATCTGGAAATCAAGGATTGCTGGCCGATTGCCGAGCGTTACAAGACCAATGCCGAAAGCCTAGGCCGGTCGTTTTTTCCGCTTGAGAAGATGCCGACTACGGGTGCCGGTTCGACCGATATGGGCAATGTCAGCCATCGCGTGCCGTCAATCCACCCGATGATCTCATGCGCACCACCGCATGTTGTCATTCACAATCCGGAATTTGCGAAATATGCCGGATCGGAAACCGGTGATGCCGCCGTTCTTGATGGAGCCAAGGCACTAGCCATGACAGCGATTGATGTGATGACGGATGACCAGCTCATGTCGGATGCGCGCGACCAATTCGCCGAAACTGCCGACTTGTCGGCCAAAGCCGTCGCGCAAGCCTGGCATGGTGACGGCGACGTAACACTTGGCGGGTGCGGGTGTTGCTAGGCACTTGCTGTTCTCGCTTTGAGCCGATATAGACATCAAGGCAGTTTAACGCGAGTTGAAGTTAATTTATTGAAGCGAGGGCGCGCATGGCACAGGCGGAACTTCTCAAATTCAGCAATGATGAGGGGCTGGCGGAAATTTTCGTTCCCGTTCGCGAGTTTGAGTGCACCGGCGCTTCGGCGCCTTTTGACCATCCGCATGTGTTTCTCGACATGGGCAGCGAAACGGAAATTGTTTGCCCCTATTGCTCGACACGTTACCGGTTTCGCGCACCGGACTGAAAGCGCTTGCCTTCCGCCCCGAACTTGGACAATCTTTAAAAAAACAAAAGGGAAGAGCATGGTTCGTATTTTGGGTTCACTTCTCGCCCTATTTGTGGCTCTGCTCATTGTGTTTTTGCTGGGCTCAAGTTTTCTAATTTCCTCGGATTTGAAACGCGGCGACCTGTTCGACAAATATCGCAACGACAGATCATTTCTCTACCGCGTTGAAAGCGGGGCAAACGTGCATATTCGCGACGAAGGCAATCGCACAGGCCCACCGCTCATACTGCTGCATGGGGCCTATGCGTCGGTTCATGCTTGGGAGTCGTGGGTCGATGAACTGGGCGATAAATTCCGCCTGATCAGCTTTGACCTGCCCGGCTACGGCCTGACCGGAGCCATTCCGGGCGGTGATTATAGCCGTGCGAATATGAGCCGGACGCTCGACCAGATTATGCGTCTGATGAAACTGGAGCGCGCTGTTATCGTCGGGCATTCAATGGGCGGTGGCGTGGCCCTGCAATATGCGCTGGACCATCCCGAAAAAATTCGCGGTCTTATTCTGATAGCCTCA
>CAJWBV010000176.1 GCA_913020275.1 uncultured Rhodobiaceae bacterium | reverse complement strand
CGGCAGTGAAGTCCGGCGCGACACGGGCCGAGGCACCGGTCTATTCGCACATTGCCTATGATATTTTGCCGGATGAAAAAGTCTGTGTCAGCCAGCCCGACATTCTGATTGTCGAGGGTTTAAACGTTCTCCAGCCTGCGACCGGCGGCAGCGCGCGTGAGGAGACAACGGTGGTTTCTGATTTTTTTGATTTCTCAATTTATATCGACGCCGACGCCGAAGTTATCGAAGAGTGGTATGTGACGCGCTTTTTGTCGCTCAAGAAAACCGCCTTCCGCGAACCCGGCGCGTATTTTCATCGTTATGCCGAATTGACCCAGGCCGAAGCCGTCGATACGGCGCGCGATATTTGGCGCCGCATTAACCTTGCCAATCTCAAGCAGAATATTCAGCCGACATGTGGGCGTGCTGACCTTGTTCTGCACAAAGCTCCCGACCACGCGATCGACCGCGTGCTGCTCAGAAAAATCTGAGGCCTTTAACCGATTTCAAAGCCGTGTGCGGCGAAAACCGCGCGCAGGTCTTTTTCCGGGCGCGGGCCGAAATGCTGAATGACTTCGGCTGCGGCCAGTGCGCCCATGCGCCCGCAGGTTTGCGCGTCGCGCCCGCGCGCAACACCGCATAAATAGCCGGCGGCAAACTGGTCGCCCGCGCCGGTCAAATCCGTGACTGTCTCGACCGCATGGGCGTCCACGCGCACGGCTTCATCCCCGCGCACAATGACGGCCCCTTCTTCGCCGCAGGTAATGGCGCCGTCGACCCCTGCATTCTGCATGGCGGCGATGATGTCTGCCATGTCCGTTACGTCCAGAAGGGCTTGCGCTTCGGCAAAATTGGCCAGCAAGATGTCAATATCGCGCGCAAACAAGTCCAGAAAATCCGGCTTGTGGCGTTCAACGCAAAAAGTATCCGACAGTGAAAAGCCGATGCGCCCGCCACCCGATTTGACGCGGGCCGCGGCTTCCAGAAAGGCCGCGCGTGCGGTCGGGCTGTCCCAGACATAGCCTTCGCAGAAGAGGATTCCGGTTTCGTTCAATAATTTGGCATCCAGATCGACCGTGGCGGTGGTGACGGATGCGCCCAATAAAGTGTGCATGGTGCGCTCGGCGTCGGGCGTCACCAGCACCAGACAATTGCCTGTCGGATGGTCTGCGGAATCGCACGGGGTCACCGGAAAGGTCACGCCCAAGTCCGTGAGGCTGTCTTGAAAGACGCGGCCCAGCTCGTCATCGCCAATCTTGCCAATGAACCCGCCCTGCATGCCAAGCCCGGCAAGGCCGGCAACCGTATTGGCGGCAGACCCGCCTGGGCGGTAGGTGTGCACTTTGACGCCGGCCCTTAGCGCATCGGCGCGGGCGGCGTCGACCAGTGTCATCGACCCTTTGGGAGAGCCAAGTTCATCCAGCGCGGGCTCGTCAACATCGGCAAAAAGGTCGACCAGCGCGGCACCCATGCCGGTGATCAGGGGTCGTTCGGACAAAATTTGATTGGACATATTTACACTCCTGCCAGGCTCAACTTGTACTAAATCGTTTTGGCCTTATAGCGACATAAATCATGAACACTGCACGCACCGCATTTGGGTTTACGCGCCACGCAAACATAACGACCATGCAAAATCAACCAGTGATGCGCGTGCAAACGATAGGGCTCAGGCACCCGCTTTTCTAACTTTTTTTCCACGTCGAGTACGGTTTTGCCCGGCGCCAGGCCGGTGCGGTTGCTCAGGCGGAAAACATGCGTGTCGACGGCAAATGTGGCCTCGCCAAAGGCTTCGTTCATGACCACATTCGCGGTTTTGCGCCCGACGCCCGGCAAGCTCATCAGCGTGGCGCGGTCTTGCGGTACAGCGCTGTCAAACTGGTCGCGCAGCATAACCGACAGGGCATAAACATTTTTTGCTTTGTTGCGATAAAGCCCGATGGTTTTGATGTAATCGCGAATGCGCGCTTCGCCCAGCGCAGCCATTTTTTCAGGGCTGTCGGCCTTGCGGAACAGCGCCTCGGTTGCCCTGTTGACGCCCTTGTCGGTTGCCTGCGCCGACAAAACAACAGCGACCAGAAGCGTAAAATTATTGGTGAAAGCCAGTTCGGTTTGCGGTGTCGGGTCTGCGGCGGAAAGGCGCTCAAAAAACAGGGGAATGTCGGCTTTTTTCATGCGGGGCACTTTAGCGCCCCCCATACGCCAGCGCAAATTGGTCGCAGGGCGGTGGCCTTGCTCGTTGTGCTCCGTACGCTAAATTCAAACCATGTCTGATGTCATTGCCCTGCCGCAGGATTTTCAGCTTGTCCTGCGTCCGAATGTGTCGCTGTCGCGCGACGGCTTCATTATTTTGATGATGGTGTTCGCCGCCATTTGTCTGGTGGCGGGTGGGTTTTTTCTGGCGATTGGCGCCTGGCCGGTGTTCGGTTTTTTCGGGCTCGATATTCTTTTTCTCTATTTGGCGTTCCGGATTAACTATCGCCGCGCGCGCCGCTATGAAATGCTGGAAATGCGCGACGGGCGGCTGGTTCTGTCAAAAGTTACAGCGACCGGCAAGGTGCGCGATTGGGTTTTTGACCCATATTGGGTTCGCGTAAGGCTGGAAAAAAGTCGCGTCGATCCTGAGATTCCCGGCGATCTTTTCTTGTCGTCGCACGGCCAAAAAGTTGCTCTGGGCGGGTTTCTTGCCCCTGCCGAGCGTGGCGCTCTGGCAGCCACGCTGGAGCACACATTGTCGCGTTTCAGGGCCGGTCGCGTCTGATTTTACCTGCCAAAACAGCCACTCATTCCGGCTCTTTTGACATGTTGCCCGAAAAGTGC
>CAJWBV010000175.1 GCA_913020275.1 uncultured Rhodobiaceae bacterium | reverse complement strand
CCCAAAGGAGCATGATGAAGGCGGCCCCCAGAAGGCAGAAGTTGCACCAGAGGAGCAAAACATAGCCCTACAGGTACCGGGACACGCGGTGGGCCTCGCTGATGAAGCCGAAAGAGATCCGGAGGCGCCCGGGAAGGATGTAAGCGTACCCCAGGAGGAGGCCGGCCATCCCGAACAGGGCGTAGGCAGAGAACTTGACGGGGGACTTCAGCTCGCGCGCCGTGGCGGGGCTCAGCCCGTCAAAATCGCCCGAATTGAACATGATGCCATCGCCCGTATAGGCTGTGTCGGCGATGTCAAATGTCGAATCCGCATCCGCCGGACGCACGACAGGGCGCACGGGCAGGTCATATTTGCGGGCAAAATCCAGATCGCGCTGGTCGTGTGCCGGACACGCGAAAATCGCGCCGGTGCCATAGCCCATCAAAACAAAATTCGCCACATAGACCGGCAGCAGCCAGTCCGGGTCAAGCGGGTGGCGCACGAAAAGCCCGGTGTCATAGCCCAACTTCTCGCCTCCCTCAATGTCGCTCTCGCTGGTTCCGCGCGCCGCGCACATGGCCCTGAAATCGTCCAATTCCGTGTCGGTTGCCGCCAGTTCAAGCGTCAATGGGTGGTCGGGCGAAAGCGCACAAAAGCTGGCGCCATACAGCGTGTCTGGTCGGGTCGTGTAAATCTCGATATCGCCAAATTCCCCGACCGGCTCAGCAAGTTCAAACCTGCAGGCCAGCCCTTCCGACCGACCGATCCAATTGGCCTGCATGAGGCGCACTTTTTCCGGCCAGCGCGTCAGCCCGTCCAGCGCACCCAGCAGATCATCGGAAAAATCCGAAATTTTCAAAAACCATTGGGTCAGCGCGCGCTGCTCGACGGCCGCACCCGACCGCCAGCCCTTGCCGTCAATCACCTGTTCGTTTGCCAGAACGGTGTGATCAACCGGATCCCAATTGACAATGCTTTCGCGCCGGTCAACAAGGCCGGCCTCCAGAAAATCAAGAAACATGGCCTGTTCGTGGCGGTAATAAGACGGGTCGCAGGTTGCAAATTCGCGCGACCAATCAAATGAAAGCCCCAGCGACTTCAATTGCGCGCGCATGGCGTCGATATTTTCATAAGTCCAGGTCGCCGGATGCGTGCCCTTTTCGATCGCGGCATTTTCCGCCGGCATGCCGAACGCATCCCACCCCATCGGATGCAGGACATTATATCCTTGCGCCATTTTGAAACGGGCGATCACATCGCCCATGGCGTAATTGCGCACATGTCCCATGTGAATGCGTCCCGACGGATAGGGAAACATTTCCAGCACATAATATTTTGGTTTGCCGCAGTCTAAGCCCAGCGCCTTGAAGCAATCAGCGGCCTCCCATGCGGATTGCCAGTCGCTTTCGCTTACCGACGGATCATAGCGTGACACGAGGTGCCTCCGATGCTCTCGGCGCGGTCTATTTCGCGCTCTGACGGGCGACTTTAAAATCGCGCGCACGGGTCAGAACCAGATTTTCAAGCTGGCGGCTGACATTTGCCGTTGGCGCGGTGTTCACCCAGGCACCGTTGCGGCGCACCTGTTTGAACAAAGTGATGCGCAACGCATCGGCGCGCAGGGTGCGCCCGCCAATCACGACATTGACCTTGAACCGCTCATCGGCCTGGCTTGGGTCATTATACCAATCGGTGATGATGACACCGCCATTGGGGTCGGCAGATGCCAAGGGCATGAATGACAAAGTGTCCAGCGCGGCGCGCCACAAATCGGCATTGACCGCCAGCCCGTTTTCGACCGCCTTATCGCCGCCCGTCAAACCGCCCAGATTGAGCGTGATGGTTTCAAAAATCGAGCCGCTTTCGGCATCTGCCGTGTTGCCCTTGGTCGGGTAATCATCTTCGAAGACAACATCATCCGCACATGCACTCAGCGCGGCAACCGTGGCAAGCACAAGGGCGGTGCGGCGCGCATGTTTTGCGCTGTCGCGGAAACAGGAGAGATCGGGCAATTTCACGGTCATTAATTTGTCCATTTGCAGAATAAAAAACACACCCGACTTTCTTATGGTGCGGTTCGCCAAATGTAAAGAAAAAGCAAAGCTCTTATGCGCAAATCTCAGCGGGCGTTAAAAGCGGAAATGCCGGCATAACCCGTCAGCGCACCGCTGGCGGCAATTCGCAGAAAAGGAATTTTTCCTCGTAAAGCGCGCCGATCAGGAGATTGTTCCTGACCCGCGCCGCCACGGTGACGGCGGACTGCTCCGATCCGTCATTGCGATAGACCGTCTGAGCGTCGCCATCCGGGTCCACCCGAAGGACTTCGGATGGTGCCGTCGCCTGAGCGTCCCCGGCGAGACCCGGCAAGGCAAGCGGCTTCGGCAGAGCGCCGACCCACACGGCGCCGGAGGCGTCCACATTGATATTGTCCGGCGAGGCGCCGAGCGGGATGGTTTCGCTGAGCGACAGGGCGCCTGTCTGAGGATTGCGGTCGAAAACCTTCAGCGCATTGCCGGCGGTCTCCGCCGCATAGAGCTTGCCTCCATCGGGCGATAGCGCCAGCCCGTTGGCGAAGCGAAGCCCCTCGGCCGCAATGCGCCAGACATCGCCATCCACATAGAATACCTGGCCGGAGCCGAGACGCATCAGGAAATGGAAATTGGCGATGAAGGCGTCGCGGCCGGGCCGCACGTCATTGGTCACGTAAAACTGGCGCGGGCCCACCGCAACGACATTATTGGGGCTGGTCAGCCGACGCTCCCTGAAGGTCTCCAGGTGAACAAGGTCGCCGGCAACTTCCACGTCGCGCCGGGCAAGGCGTTCCAGTCGCCGCAGGGGCAGC
>CAJWBV010000174.1 GCA_913020275.1 uncultured Rhodobiaceae bacterium | reverse complement strand
AGGTCGGCCAGATCGCAAATTACCGGCGTAAGCGCGCTCGTGTCATGGCCCTCTTCGGCCAACCCGTCGATTAGGGCACGCAATTTCTTGCATGAGCGTCCGGCGAGCACGACAAAAGCCCCGCGCGCCAGCAAACCGGCCACCGTTTCACGCCCGATGCCGGATGTCGGCCCCGTGACAAGCGCCGTCTTGCCTTTCAGCAAAGGCAAATCGGGGCACATCTGAACAGAGCTTTTCTGCCCTGAAAAACAACCCAATATGCGTTTGACGGGGCGTGCTTCTAGACGCGTTAACATCACATCTCCTGCTAATATAATAGGTTACGCAAGAATCGCCCTATCGGTTTAATCAAACGGTTATTTTAATTGTGCCGAACTGATGAACACTGAAAACTTCTCGCACCATACAAGCACAGCCGGATAGTCATTGGCATTGACCGAGGGCGGCACTGGGAGGCTGAAATTTTCAAACGCCTTGATACCGCCCACACGCACTGTTTGGGCCTTGATAGCCTCAAAGCCGGCTTTGGTATCGACATATTTCGGCGTGAGAAAAAGTTTGTAATAGGGGCCTGGCGTCACATGCCCTGCAATGTGATGTAAGTTGTACCATTTTCAACCGAATAGATAATCTCGCCATCGCCATAATGCAGCGGGTCGCTGCCGGGCAAATCACGCACAAACATGCCGCGTCGCTCGGCACTGGCGTCCGCACCGGCCAACACGGTTTCATCAGCGCCTCTTTCGGCAACTATGATCGGCAGAAAGTAAACACCAAGCCCAAAGCCGGGAATAAGGCCAAGCAGCCCTCCAACAATCAGACCCACCAAGAAAGGTTTTCTATTCATATTATTGTTTCCTTTTTTCATGACAAGCATTTCGCAAGCAACACATAGGCCATCGTTTGACGGCTAAGCCACGCCTCAATCGGCATGGGGGCTTACTAAAACACCCAACAATCACTTACAGAATTTTGAAACCGACCTGTGTCGACACCATATTAAAAGCGTAAAGGCAGGCGGCCGTTAAAACAAGGCTAACCAAAAGCGCGACGTAAAATCCGAACTTGCCAATGACATATGGGAAGACCACAAACATGGGCAAAGTCGGCAGCACAAAGAACAGAGTGTAACTCATATGCTTCGATATTTTTTCCGAAGACGCGCCCTCATAATACATCCATAAAATAATCAGAATTGTTGTCAGCGGCAGCGCGGCAATCAAACCGCCAAACTTGTCGCTTCTTTTGGCAACTTCCGTCACCACCACAATAATGCCAGCGGTCAAAAACAGTTTGGTCAGAAAAAACATCATGCCGGCACTTCTTAATTTCGCGGTTGCGCGCCCAAACGCCAACCCCGCGGCGAGCTAAGCGTAATATGCGAGCCCTTGAGCGAGGGTTTGGGCATGGCGAATAAATCATCCATACCGGCGCTGATTTGGCGCGCATTGAGGATTTTTGAAATTCTGCCGACCGGCGCGAACAGGCCATCAACGCGGGCTTTGTCGCGCGCGTTCAGTGCCCGATAATGTCGTTGCAAGATTTCCAGGCACCACACGCGGTAAAAGGTCGTTTTGGTCCGGCGGAAGCTGTGGTTTTTGCCGACAAAATCGAACCGCCTTTCCCCGTCGCGAAAAGCCTCCGCATTTGCCTTCAAATAGGGAAGATAATCATTGGCAATGCGGTCCAGAAGCGGCGTCCAGTGACGCCCTTTCGGAAACACCCAATGTTGCTTGGCACCCAAAGCCTGCGCTTTGGCGTTCCACAGACGTGCCAGCCATGCGTATGTGTGGGGTGCGCGGGCGCGCATGATTTCCGCCGGATCGGGATCATTTCCAAAATGGCGAAACATTGACGCGAAATAGCCAAAATCTGCGGCACTCGGATGACTGCCCAAAATAAACGTTTGTTTCGCGAAAACCGCCTCCAGAAATTCCAATTCCTCGAAATACATATCACGGACGGCATCGGAATTGTCTTTCGTCATGCCGTCGCCCCATAACCATTCGCGCGATTGGCGCTGGGCGAAATACCACCACAAGGCCGGCGCGCCCAGCGCACCTTTCATGATCCGTGTGCCAAGCGCACGCCGCGACACTGGCGGCATCCAACGCCACCACATGGCCGGTCGCCACAGCCATTCATCGCCGTAATCCTCAAGCAACAGGGAGACAAACGCCAGCGCCTTGTTTTTCGGCGTAATCGGGGTGTCCGGATAAACCTTTTCAAACCATTGAATTGTCGGCGTCGTGTCATAGAGCCACTGGCCCTGCGGCGTTTCGACGGCGGGCATTTTCTTAATGCCTGTATGAAAAAAGATCTTGCCGAGGTCGTAGCCGTCGACAAGTTCGTGCGGAATATCCTTATAGCGCATATAGGCTTCCAGCTTGCCGGTGAAATAGGAAATATTCACACCATGCAGCTGGTAGGGTGCGTTTGAATCTTTCTGCTTCACGTGCGGGTTCCTGCTTTGAGCTTCGTCAATCTGTCAAATTGGGTCGCCGCCAAGAACCGCCGGCGTTTCGCAATAGGTCGTCAGAATATAGTCCCTCTGCTTTTCAAGTCGGTCGGTCAAAGCGCTCTTCAATTGTGGAATTTGTGAACTGGCTGCAAACATTGCCAGCAAGCCTTCATTTTGCTTCGTGCGCGGCATAATTTCCGGTGGCGCAGGTATAACTGCCATGCTCATCGTCGCCCAGTAAATATCGGCTGCTGAAATGGCATCACCCACCAGATATTTCGAGCCCCGTTCTTCCTGCGCCTGCATTTGGGCGTCAATCACGCGAACGATCTCGGCCATTTTATCCGGCGCTTGTGCGCTGGCTTTCTCACTATATC
>CAJWBV010000173.1 GCA_913020275.1 uncultured Rhodobiaceae bacterium | reverse complement strand
TTTCTGTATTTGAAATTGCCTCAGCGTTTGTTGGCCGCACTGGATGCAAAATCCGCCGAGATTGCCAACGAGCTGGACGAAGCCCGCCGGCTTCGTGAAGAGGCCGAAGCCCTGCTCGCCGATTATGAAACCCGGCGCAAATCTGCCGAACAGCAGGCCGAAGAAATTGTGACGGAGGCGCGCGAAACAGCCCAACGTCTAGCCGAAGAAGCCCGTGTCGCCATGCAAGCCCAGCTTGAACGCCGCACCCAGCAGGCCGAAAGCAAAATCGCCCGCGCCGAAGAGCAATTGGTCGGCGAGGTGCGCGCAGCCATTACGCGACTGGCCGTGGATGCCGCCGCCCATCTCATTGAGACAGGCATGAGCGCGCAACAGGCCAATACGCTTATCGAACAAAATATTTCCGAATTAAAAGACCGGTTGCAATAACTTCCGGAGCGTTTGGAGCTTCCGGTCAATTGCCAATGCTGGCCGGCATCAGCCGCGCGCGCTGATCCTGCGGCACATAAAGCGGCCAGCTTTCTGCCGCCAATATGCGTAAGCTGACCGGCTCCTGCCCGAATTTGTCCCGGTAAACCCACATATTCGCCATGACTTTTTGTACATATTTGCGGGTCTCACCGGCCGACATGCTTTCGATGAACAAAAGCGGGTCTTCGACACCGTCCAGTTCGCGTCGCCATCGGCGCAATGTGCCTGGCCCGGCATTGTAGGCGGCGAGCGCAAAAATCAGATTATTGTCAAAATATTCATCGCCCATCAGCATGGTGAGATATTTCTGCCCGATGGCCAGATTGAGGTCAGCCTTGAGCAGGCGGTCGCGTCCCTTGCGCCAGGCAAGCTGGCGGTCGCCGGTTATAAACGCCGCGGTGCGCGGCATGATCTGCATCAGGCCGCGCGCACCGGCAGATGACTTGGCGCGCGCCTTGAAGCGGCTCTCCTGGCGAACGAGTGCGAGCAATATGGCCTGGTCGACACGCGTGTCGGCCTGTTGCGGTAGGGTGGGGTAACTGCTGTCCAGTATCGTTAGGGGAACGCTACCCTTGATTTGCAGGCCAAGGCGTTGGGCGACGGCAAGTTGCACCGCCGGATAAGCGTTTTCTTCCGCATAAGCCAGCATGGCGCGCGCCTCGGGCTCGGATAGACGCTCTTGCAGATATAGAAGCTCCAGCTCTGCCAATTCGTTTTGGCTGGCCGCGCGCAATGCTTCGGCACGGCGCAAAACCGGATGGGTCGCAAAAATGGTTGCGTCGCGGCGCGTGGCTTTTTGCCAGTCGATTTGCATTTGTCCGATGACTTGTTGCATGCCGAGCAGAGCATAAAAATAGGGGCCGGACTCGGCGGCAATTTTGAAATAAGGCTCGGCCTCGCTGATTTTACCGGCCTTGCGCAGACCGCGCGCCGTCCAATAGGCGGCGCGTGCGCGCAACTGGGCGCTGACAGTCATTGTATCGGCAAGCCGCGCGAAATGCTCGGTCGCCAGTTCAGACCTGCCCAACCGCCACGCGGCCAGCCCTGCATGCCAGTCCGACATCGGTACGCGGGTCCGGCTGCGGGTCGCTTCCTGTGCCAGTTTCAGCGACGAGGCGATTTTGCCTTCAATGTAATAACTGCGCGCAATCAGCGATTTCAAAAAATCGGTTTCAGCCGCCGTCAAACGGCGGTCTTGCCCTTTGGCGGAAATATATTTCAGGGCCTGCGTCGGGCGTTCGCGGCGGATCAGGCGATAGACCTCGCGCCGGATCCGCCGCTTGGTGCGCGTCTGGAACAGGGCCGACGCACTGCTTGCTCTGTCCTGATGATAGATGCGCGCCGGCGGCCGCTTGGGCATGGCAATGCCGCGGGGTTTGCGTTTTTGGGCGAGTTTATAAACCCGCCATGCGCCCGGATGATCGGCGTAGTTTTTCAGCCAGTCGCGCAGTTCGGTCCATTTGGCGCGATAGGCGGTGGGATGCATATAGCGTTGAAACAAAACATGCCCCATCAGCATCGGGTCGCCCACCTGCCGAATGAGCCGGTCGGCACGGTTCCATTTGGCACTTTCTTGAAGCGCAAAAATTTCGCGATAGAGCGCGGAATCTTCAGGCTTGTCGGGACGCACATAATCAGGGCGGGGCAGGGGGCGCAGGCCCTGGCGGTCTTCCGGTGACAGGGCGGAGGCATCAATCGGCCCCAAAAACAAGGCCAGCGCGACACCGATAAAAACCGCGCGCGTCATGAGCCCGTGTCCAGCTTTTGTTTCAGTGCACACAAATCGGCCCAGACATCAATTTTGGTTTCTGGGCGACGTAGCACATAGGCCGGATGGAAAAACGGTAAGGCCGGAATGTCGCGTCCACCTATTTCCAACGTTTGCCATTTGCCGCGCAACCGCGTGATACCGGTTTCGGTGGTCAACAGGGTTTTTGCCGAGGCACCGCCCACCAGCACGATTATTTCGGGTGCGACCAGTTCAATCTGGCGCATAATAAAGGGCTTGCATGTTTCCAATTCCTCCACCGAGGGTGCGCGGTTGCCCGGCGGCCGCCAGGGAATGACATTGGCAATGTAGAGATTGTCGGCACGCGACAGCCCAATGGTCGCCATCATAGCGTCAAGCAATTGTCCACTGCGCCCGACAAAGGGTTTGCCGGTGCGGTCTTCATCTTGTCCCGGTGCTTCGCCAACGAGCATGATGCGGGCCGAGCTTACGCCGTCGGAAAATACGGTGGATTTTGCGGTTTTTTTCAGGCCGCAGCCCTCAAAGCTCTCAAGTGCAGCAGCGAGTTCGTCCAGCGTCGTGGCGGTTTTTGCCAGTGTTGCACTGTCGCCGGCAGCACTATTTTTGTGCGCAGCCGGGTTGATTTGCGCGGTGACAACTG
>CAJWBV010000172.1 GCA_913020275.1 uncultured Rhodobiaceae bacterium | reverse complement strand
CCGTAACCAGCCCACCCCCGGCCATAACCCGCTGGGCGCGCTGTCGGTGCTAGCGCTTTTGGGGCTGATGGGCACACTGGGCGTGACGGGCTTATGGACCGGCGACGACATATTATACGAAGGCCCACTGACATTTCTCGCGCCCGATTGGGCCGGATTTGCGGGGCGCTGGCACATTTTGTTGCAGGAACTGATTTTGCCGCTTGTCGGCTTGCATCTCGCCGCGCTCGTTGCCCATCGGGTTTTTTTGAAGGAGCGCCTGGTTCAACGCATGATTACCGGCGGCAGTGACGAAGCGGCTCCAGAACCGACGCGCACCCGCGCCGGCCTCATTCTGCTGGTCGCGTGTGTGGGTGCCGCCATGTCGCTGGCAGCGCTTAGCCCGAATTACTGATTATTTTTTGATGCGGTAGCTTTGGTGACACGCCTTGCAGGTGCCACCCATTTTCTTGGCTGCAGCGGTAATCGCGGTTTTGTCCGAGCCCGCCAATGCCAGTTTCTGCAACGCGCGCGCGGCTTTTGCATTATCCGCCGCTTTCGATTTGAAATCTTCAAAATCATCCCAAATGTCATCGCGCGCGCCGGGGCTGGTGCTGCCTGCGGGAAAATAGTCCGGCATGACATCGGCCCAATCCGCAATCAAGTTCGCGGCTTCGGCTATGGCGGCGAATTCATCATTGCCCAGATGCTCTTTGAAAACCGACTGGATGGCTGCGCCGCTTTGTTTGAAACGGTGAACCCGCTTTTCGACAATCGACGCATCAGCCGCCGGTTCTACACTGTCATGGGAATGAGTTGAGGTTTCGTCATGGGCGGCAACGGAGGTGACCACCAGCATTGCAAGGCCGGCAATTAGAAAACGCATGAATTCATCCCCTAATCGCGATATGACGGGTCGAGACGGTCGAGCTTGCGCAGCAAAGCCGGCCAAGCAAGTGCATCCAAACCGGGGCCGAACAATGTTTTGGACTGCTCGGCCGTCGTATCAAGTGCCGCCTGACTGGGGCGGTTCAATTCGCCCGCCATGGCGCGGATTTGCGCCGTGCAGGCGCGCTCAAGGAAATAAATTGCAATAAAGGCCAGCGCGCAATTTTCACCGACCGCCAATGTGCCGTGATTGCGCAAAATCATGAGTTTTTTGTCGCCAATATCGGCTACCAGCCGCTCGCGTTCATCCAGATCAAGCGCCACGCCTTCATAATCGTGGTAGGCAACCTGACTGGTCAGCAACATGGATTGCTGGGTGATGGGTTGCAGCCCGTCTTTTTGGGCTGAAACGGCAACCCCGTCATCCGTGTGCAGATGCAACACGCATTGGGCATCTTCGCGGGCGCTGTGAATGGCGCTGTGAATGGTAAAACCGGCCGGATTTACGAAATACGGGCTGTCCATGACAATATTGCCCTCAAGGTCGATTTTGACGAGGCTTGAGGCTGTAATTTCTTCAAATAACATGCCATAGGGATTGATCAGAAAGTGATGCTCCGGTCCGGGCACGCGAACCGAAATATGGGTAAAAATCATGTCATCCCAGCCATGCATGGCTACCAAACGATAGGTTGCTGCGAGGTCGACCCGCAACTGCCATTCTTCTTCACTCACCATGTCTTTGACGGATGTAATTTCTTCTGCTGCCGACATTATCAACACTCCCTGTCATTTGCCTATACCTTCATGCGAAAGACCGGATTTGTCAATTGCCGGGGGGCTCCGAGCCGCGCAAAAGCGGCTCCAGTGCTGCCCGCCACGCGCTTTGTTTTTGCGCGCGCTGGTCTTCCGGCATGGACGGCTCAAACGCCGCATCGAGGTGCCAGCCTTCGGCAAAGTCAGCCGCGCTGTCATACCAGCCCAATTTCACCATAGCCAGCATCGCCGCCCCCGCCGCCGTGGTTTCGATAACTTCTGGCCTGTCGATCGGGCAGGCGCATAAATCTGCGAGATTTTGCACAAACCAGTCATTGGCAACCATGCCGCCATCTACCCGCAAGCGCGGCGGCACCGACAGGCCGGCATGGGCCATGTCATCATTGATGGCGCGCAATAAATCATCCGTCTGCAAAGACACCGCTTCAAGCGCGGCGCGCACAATTTCGGCTTTGCCGCTGTCGCGCGTCATATTGAACAGGGCCGCGCGTGCTTCGGGTTTCCAGTGCGGCGCGCCGAGGCCGGTAAAAGCTGGCACCAATACAATATTGCTGGTCGGGTCTGCCGCTTCCGCCAGCGCCGCCGTATCGCTTGCCTTTTCAATAAGACACAACGCATCGCGCATCCATTGAACAATGGCTCCGGCCATGAAAATACTGCCCTCCAGTCCGTAAACCGTCTGCCCGTCCAGCCGATAGGCAATGGTTGTCAGAAGCCGGTTTTGCGAGGCAACAGCTTGTGCGCCGGTATTTGCCAGCACAAAACACCCCGTGCCATAGGTCGATTTTATCATGCCCGCCTCAAAGCAGGCCTGACCCAGCACCGCCGCCTGCTGGTCGCCAGCCATGCCGCAAATCGGCAAATCAGCCGCCAGAACGCCATCGGCGCTGATGCCGAAATCCGACACATTGTCGTGCACTGTCGGCAAAATTTCGCGCGGTACATTGAACAGCGCCAAAAGTTCATCATCCCAATCATGCGTGTAGATGTTGAAGATGCTGGTTCGCGCGGCATTGGTCGCATCCGTTGCGTGCATTTTTCCGGCGGTCAATTGCCAGACAAGCCAGCTATCCACCGTGCCGAAAGCCAGTTCACCGGCTTGCGCCCGCGCGCGCGCATCGGGCACATTGTCCAACAACCAGGCAATTTTGCTGGCCGAAAAATAAGGGTCGAGCAACAGGCCGGTTTTTCCGCGCACCATATCCTCATGCCCGGCAGCGGCGATTTGCGAGCATAAATCCGCCGTGCGCCGGTCTTGCCA
>CAJWBV010000171.1 GCA_913020275.1 uncultured Rhodobiaceae bacterium | reverse complement strand
CACCTGCATTTTCGAGCCCCAATCCGGCCGTGTTGGGCACGCGACCGGTCGCATACATGACAAGCCCGGTGCCGGCTTGGGTTCCGTCCGCAAAGGTCAGGTCATAACCATTTCCCGTTTGCACAATCTCAGAAATATCGTTTTGCGTTTTGATGGTGATGCCTTTTTTCGCCATTTCGGTGTGCACATGCGTGCGCACCTCATCATCAAACCCACGCAAAATTTCCTCGCCGCGATAGACGAGCGTTGTCTCCACGCCGAGCCCGTTGAAAATGCCGGCGAACTCAACCGCAATATAACCGCCACCAACGATGGTGATGGAGGGCGGCAAAACAGCAAGATGAAAAGCCTCATTGGAGGTGATGGCGTGCGCGCGTCCCGGAATATCCGGAATGAAGGGCGTCGCCCCCACAGCAATCAAAACGCGTTCAGCCGATATTTCGCGCCCGTCCACCAGAACAGTTTGCGCGTCCACAAGCTCTGCGCGATGCGGCAGAATTTCAACGCCGCTGGCTTCGAGGTTTTTTATGTAAATGCCGTTGAGCCGGTCAATTTCGGCGTCTTTATTTGCCAGAAGCGTCGGCCAGTCAAATTCGGCTGCGCCGACACGCCAACCAAAACCGGCGGCTTCTTCGAACAATTCGGCATAATGGCTGGCATAGACAAACAGTTTTTTTGGCACGCAACCGCGAATAACGCATGTGCCGCCCACCCGAAACTCCTCGGCCACCGCCACACGCGCGCCATAGCCCGCGCTCATGCGCGCCGCGCGCACGCCGCCGCTACCGGCTCCGATGACAAACAAGTCATAGTCAAAACTCATAAATCGCCCAACTCCGTCAAACTGTCCGTGCCCGCAAGCACGGCCCCTGTTGCATAGGTTAAAAACAGCCCGTGTTCAACCACACCCGGCACGAGCACCAGTGCAGACGCCAATTCATGCGGCGCATCAATTTTCCCTAGGGCGCAATCATAAATAAAATGCCCGCCATCGGTTTCAAAAGGCGTTTCGCCGCCGCGTAAGGCTATCGCCCCTGAAAGCCCGCATTGTGCGAACACGCCATGCAAAGCAGCGGCGGTGGCATCATGGGCAAATTTGTTCACCTCGACCGGCAGGGCGAAGGCACCCAAATGATCTTTGAGTTTTGTGTCATCGGCAATCACGATCATGGCATCGGAAGCCGCAGCAACGATTTTTTCGCGCAAGAGCGCGCCCCCGCCACCCTTGACCAAATGCAGGTCGCGGGTCATTTCATCGGCACCGTCTACCGTGAGGTCAAGCCGGCCCAACGCGCCAAGCTCTGCCATCGCAATGCCCAGCTCGGAGGCTTGCGCGCGTGTTGCTTCGGAAGTCGGCACGCAGACAACCTCCAGCCCGTCGGCGCATTTTTGTCCCAGCCCGTCGACAAAATAGCGCGCCGTGGAGCCGGTGCCGAGCCCCAGCTTCATGCCCGGACGCACGCATTCCAGCGCACGCAAGGCCGCTTTTTGTTTCATAATTTCGATCGGTTCGGTCGGTTGCAAAAGGCTCACAGTCCACGTTCCTTTCTGATGGTTTCCCAAGCATCATTAATGGCCGCCATGCGCGCCGTTGCAATATGCATCATCTCCGGCGGCAGGCCGCGCGCCTGCAACTGGTCGGGATGATTGGCGCGCACCAACTCCAGCCAGGCGGCGCGCGCAACCGCATCACTGCTTGCCGGTGCCACGCCCAACACCACATACGGGTCTTGAACCGAACCGTCATGGCGCGCCTGCACGCGGCGTATGCCGCTTTCGTCAATTTCGAAAATCTCCGCGACAATGTGCAGGAATTCCTCTTCCGCCGGATGCAGATTGCCGTCTGCATAGGCGATGTAAAACAGAACGTCCAGTACATCCTCCAGCACTTGCGGGCTGTCGGCATAAATATCGCGAATCTGGCGGGCATAAGTGTCGAAACCGGCAACATCTTCCTGCGCCAGCCGGAATACGCGCACCATATTGGCGTGTTCGGTTTCGGGTACGCGCAATACGCTTTGCACGGCCTGAACCTCAATCGGCGACACAATGCCGTCGGCACGGGTCATTTTGGCCGCCAGCGAAATGAGCGCAATGGTGAAGATCACCTGACGGTCATTAATCCTGTCGAGAACAAAATGCCCGGCCAATGCCCCGAACACGGCTCCGGGCACGCCCCCGATTGCGTATCCTGCGGCAACGCCGGCAATTTTTCCCCAAATGGACATCTGATCTCCTTATAGCGGCGATTCTAGGTGATATTTTACGCCAAGACGACCCTGAGCCCTCATGTTATAAGGCAGACATGACACAACAAGATCAAGTTCAATTGACCGGGTGGCAGTTTGCGATTGATCGGGGCGGCACGTTTACAGATGTCATTGCCCGCGCGCCGGATGGTTCCGTCAACACGCGAAAGCTACTGTCCGAAAACCCCGACCAGTACGAAGATGCCGCTGTTCAGGCCATTCGCGATTTTTTGGGTTTGCAAGCCCATGAAACGCTGGCCGACGCACCGATTGACCGCGTGCGCATGGGCACCACTGTTGCAACCAATGCGCTGTTGGAGCGCAAAGGCGCGAAAACCGCCTTCGTCACGACGCGCGGCCTCGGCGATATTTTGGACATAGGCAACCAGAACCGCCCGAAGCTGTTTGTACGCAATATCGAAAAGCCGACACAATTATATGCCCGCACCATCGAAACAAATGCGCGCATGGATGCCGCCGGTAATGAACTGACACCACCGGATTTGTCGGAAGTTAAACGCGCGCTTCGTGACGCGCATGCTGGGGGGTGCGACTCGGTCGCCATTTGTCTTTTGCACGGCTATCGCAATCCAGCGCATGAGCGCCAAATCGGAGCCCTGGCCGGCGATCTGGGCTTTGCCCATATTTCGATGAGCCATGAGG
>CAJWBV010000170.1 GCA_913020275.1 uncultured Rhodobiaceae bacterium | reverse complement strand
CTAAAAGAAAGAGTGTTAGAGATGGCAATGCAACATTTGAAGGACTCAGTAGCTGACCCAGAGCTGCGAGCTAAGCTTACTCCCGATTTTCAACTTGGATGCAAGCGTATTTTATTCATTGACGGCTATTTCGAAGCCCTGCAACGCAGCCATGCCGAGTTGATTACCGACGGTATTTCTGAAATCACCGAAACCGGCATTGTTACGCAGGATAGCACTACGCACGCGGCAGACGTCATTATTTATGCCACCGGTTTCCAGCCATTTAATTTTCTTGCGAAATTTGGAGTAACAGGACCCGGCGGGCAAGATCTGGCTGAAACTTGGGCGGAAGGCATCACATCACATCGTTCGGTTGCGATTTCCGGCTTCCCAAATTTTTTCATGCTGCTCGGTCCCAATAGTGGTTTAGGTCATAATTCGGTAATCATCATGATCGAGGCACAGGTGCGCTATATCACTGAACTCATAAAGGGGCTTGCCAAAAAGGGTTTAGGCTATGTCGAGCCCAAGCCAGACGCTCAAAACGCTTTCACCGAAAATATACAAGCAGGCCTTGAGGGCAAGGTGTGGACGAGTGGCTGCCAGAGTTGGTATCAGGATGGTGCAGCGCCCAATCATACTTTGTGGCCACATTCGACTGTCCGTTTTATTCGAGAAATGAAAAGGCCGGATTTGTCAGAATATAATCACGGGCGCAATCACGACGCCGCGGAATAAAGCTTCACGCCAGCAGATGTTCGTGCAGAGCTTGTGTGCGCGCGGCGCGTGTTGGCGCATCCAAGGCCAACATGTCACCACCCCCCCAAACCGGCCCCGGCCATGCCGCATCACCTTCATGGCGCGCGATCACGTGTACGTGAAGCTGGCGCACCATATTGCCGAGCGCGGCAATATTCATTTTGTCGGCTTGCGCCAGATTTTCCAGAATACAAGCCACATGCGTCGCCACATCAAACAAATGGCGCCGGGCATGGTCATCGAGATGGTGCCATTCCACCGCGCCGTCAATTTCGGGCACCAGCACCAGCCACCAATAGCGCGTATCATTCATCAGTCGCACCTGCACCTGATCAAGCGTACAGATGTCGAAGCTGTCAGCCGCAAGGCGCGGGTCGAGGGTGAACACCGGCTCAGCCAAGCGCGGTGTCGGACACGAACGGATTAGTTTCTTTTTCGAAGCCAAAAGTTGATGTCGGACCGTGGCCAGGGATAAAGGTGATATCAAGACCCAAAGGCCACAAGCGGTCGGTGATTGACGAAATCAGTTGCTGATAATCACCTTTGGGAAAATCCGTGCGCCCGATGGAGCCCTTGAACAAAACATCACCCACCATGGCGACCTTGTGCTCGGCTTGTATGAACACCACATGGCCAGGCGTGTGCCCAGGACAATGCACAACGTCAAATGTGGTATCCGCCGCGGCGACAACGTCTCCATGTTCAAGCCACTGGTCGGGCTCAAAAGCCAGCACCGGCGGAAAGCCGAACTGTTTGGCAGCGTCAGGCATGCCGTCGATCCAGAATTTGTCTTCCTTATGCGGCCCGATGATTGGAATGTCGCGCGCAGCCGCCATTTCCGCAACGCTGCCGGCGTGGTCGAGATGGCCGTGCGTCACCAGAATTTTTTCGATTTTGATGCCCTGTTCGTCGATAAATTTATCCAGCAAAGCCAGATCGCCGCCCGGATCAACCACCGCGCCGTTCATGGTTTCTTCATTCCAGAAGACAGTACAGTTTTGCTGAAACGGCGTTACCGGAATTATCTGAAAACGAACCATGCCGCACTCCCTAAATTTCTCATGAAACCCAGCATAAACCTTTTGTTAGGCCGTGCAAATCAGACTACAGTTTTTAGTGTTTCTTCAACAATCGAAAGGAGGTGATCCATTGTCTAGTGAAAGGTCTGATTTAGGGTTTAAAATCCGGCGGTGTAAGATGGACGTGGAGCAGCCTTCGCAGTCCATGGGCGCGCGAAAATAATTTGGATTTGCCTTAAAACCAAATTCACGGGGCGCCCGCTTGTCGGGCGCCCTTTTTTATACCTCCTTTATGCGATCTTTTTTTTCCAGCATGCGGCCCGGGCATACGTTATAAGCCATTATGAGCTTCTTCCTCGGTATTGACCTCGGCGCGAGTGCACTCAAACTTTCGCTCATTGACACGCACGCCCAATATGTCGGCGGGTGCGGCATTGGGCTTGCGACCGACACCCCCGAACCCGGCCATGCGGAACAAAATCCGGCAGATTGGTGCACCGCCCTGCAAAGCGGGCTGTGCCAACTGCATACCGATTTTCCAACAGAAGTTCAGGCTCTGCGCGCCATTGTGTTTACCGGCGGAGCGCATATTGCGGTTTTGTGCGACAGCGCGGCCGCACCCTTGCGTCCGGCCATTATGTGGAGCGACCAGCGCGCCGCGGCGCAGGCCAATCAGCTTCGTGAAAACCCCGAAATTTTTAAAATAGGCGGCAATCTGCCCAATCCGACATGGACGCTGCCGCAATTGTGCTGGCTGCAGGCCCGCCAACCCGACCTCATGGGTCGCCTTGCGCGCGTATATTTCGCCAAGGACTGGCTGCGCGCGCAGTTGACCGGCGACCGCATGACCGATATGGGCGAAGCCACGGGCGCCATGCTTGGCGATATCCGCCAATCCCTTTGGGCGCCCGAATTGCTGGCGCAGGCGGGCATTGACAAAACCATGATGGCCGAGCTTGTATCCCCGATTGCAAAAGCCGGCATCACAGATGCGCGCGCGCACGAATTTCATCTGCCATCAGGTGTCACCATCTATCAGGGCACCATTGACACGACGGTCGAGTGGCTGTGCTGTGGCGCGCCGGAAGCTGGAAAAACAAGCATCAAGCTGGCATCCGCCGGTGTCGTTTCAAAAATTTGTGAGGGGTTTGTCCCGCGCCCGCCGGTATCAATT
>CAJWBV010000169.1 GCA_913020275.1 uncultured Rhodobiaceae bacterium | reverse complement strand
TCATTCACGCACGTGCCGAAACGCTGGGCCTGCCAGTGCAAAATGGCGGTGTCAACTTTGGGGGTGTAGTTTGGCATTTTGGCCACCGCCCCGGTGCACCCCAGGGATCGGAATGATCCCCAGGCCTTTTGGCATGGGCCGATACGTTCAGGCTGATACGGGCAGGGGCGACCAGATGTCGGCAATGCGTCGTCCGTCGAAAACGGCGATTTTGGGAAATTGCAGAAACACCGCCTCGCTTTGTGTGGGCCGCAAAAACACAAAATCATCAACGGCCAAATTTGTGCGCGCCGGGCCGACCAGCATTTCCTGATTGCTGGACCGGCCAAACAGCGTGCTGTTTTTGAGCCTGCCAGGAAAAACCGGATGCGCCATCCAATAGCCGCCATGGATAAAAATTGTTGTCCCCGATTTCGGCTTGCCAGGCAGATTATTGGCATATTCAAGCGCGGGCAGACGGATGCCGCGGCTCACTTTGAGCGCCGGTGTTGCGATGAAAGCCGCCGGCTGAAACGCCTTCAAAATCGGCAGGTCAAAATCGCCGGGCTTGACGAGTGCGGAGCCCGCCGAAATTTCATTGGCGTGGGTTGTTGATGTGTAAAGGCCAAAAGTAGGGCTGCCGGCCATATTAAAGGTCATATTGGCAATGTCCGCCGGTGTGTAGCGCGCGGCCAGTTGCGCCCGGGCTGCCATATAAACTGCTGCGGCACCTTTGCGCGCGCGGTTTCGCCAGCCCTCCAGTTTGGGAATTTTGCTCAAATGCGGTTCATATCCCATAAGACCTGTCAGTTTGAGATCGGATGTGGTGACCAGCGCGTCCAGCACTTTGCCGAGCGCGGCACCAGGCTCCATGCCACCGCGGTGCAGACCGACATCAATTTCCAGATTAATGCGCAAGGGGAGTTTTTGCCGACGCGCCAGCTTTCGCATTTCCATGACGCGCTGTGGGGTATCGACCAGAAACTGAATTTGGCGCGCCGCCGCCGCCCGCTTGCGCGCTGGCAATGTGTCGAACAGGCCACCGACAGCCGCAACCGGCAAAGGCTTGCCCATAAGCTGGTCGGCCTTTGGCATCAAGTCCAGCATTTGCAGTGCCATGGCCGCATTGAAGCTCATCAGCCTGTCGGTTGCGGCGCGGGTTGCGATATGCGCGAGTAGTGGGCCGCAGGGCAATGATTTTGCGACAATGCGAAACCCCATATCGGCAGGCAGCATGGTTTTCAATTGCCGAATATTGGCATCAAGACGCTGTCGGTCAACCACCAGCACCGGCTCGGCAAGTCCGGCGCGTTTCAGCGCCTTTTGCAGTTTGGCAAAATATTCCGCATTGACCGCGCTCATGCTCGAACCTCGAAAAGATCCGCCAGATAAGGGTTCAGCATGCGCCCGTGGGGGTCAAGCTCATGGCGCAAGGCTTTGAAATTTTCAAAATCCGGATAAAGCGCGCAAGCCTCATCATGCGTCAGGCTGTTGAGCTTGCCCCAATGCGGTCGGCCACCGGCTTTGCGGAAAATCGGCTCTACATGGGAAAATAGAAACTCATACGCGTCTTTGTGATAGCAATGCACCGCAATCGAAATGCGGTCTTCGCCCTGAAACGGCGACAGCCAGCCCGTGTCGGCTTTGGTGCGGCGCGCTTCAAACGGAAAAAATATGTCGCGGCGGTGGCGCTCAATATAGTGGCGTACTTCTTCCATCGCATCGAGCCCGGTATTAACCGGCAGGTGATATTCCATTTCGTTGAACAGCACATTGCGTTGGCTGGATAGAAGTTGCCAGCTTTCGCCCACCACATCCTCAACAATCCGACTGCCGGAAATGGCGCGCGATAGCAGAAATTTCCGCAAAGCCGGCACCCAGCCTAGCCAATCTCGCAAGGCTTTAAGCTGCATGACTTCCGCATCACTGGTATCGGGTGCGCGCGGAGTGTCCTCGGCTTCGACGATATTATGCGTTAGGCCGAAGGAAAAACCCGAGAACGGAATATAGAAAAATTCGAAATTGCGGTTCTCCGCCCACAGGCTCTCTGCGCGCGCCAGCAATGTGTCGTGTTTTTCGGCCCACATGCGACGGCGTAATTTGTGCCTTTCGACAAGTTGAACCTCAATCTCCGTCAGCACACCAAGCGCGCCCAGTGCCACACGCGCGCCGTCCAGCCGGTCGTTGTTCCGGTGGGTGCTGATTTCCAACTGCTCGCCCGTGCCCGTCACCAGCCGCAGGCCGGTAATTTCGGCGTGCAATGCCTGTAGACTTTGGCCCGTGCCATGTGTGCCCGTGCTGGTGGCACCGGCAAGCGTTTGCACGTCAATATCGCCCAGATTGCGAAACGCATATCCCTGTTCGGCCAGTTGCGGCGAGACATCATGCAGGCGCGCACCTGCGCCAATCCATGCCCGCTTGGTGGCGGTATCGACCTTACCGACCTGATTGAAATGGTCGAGTTGCACAATCAGATGGTCATTGGGAACAAGATACGGCCAGCTATGCCCTGAGCCGACCGGACGGACAGACCCCGTCGCATCGCGGACAAGTTTTACCAGTGCGTCTAGATCGCGCGGGTTTTCCAGCCGCGCCTGCGCCGGAGCAATCGAGCCGGACCAATTCTGCCAATGAGAGTTTGGATGCAAAACGTCTTCCACCTGTTGAGATTACCAATTTAGCGTTAGAAAGAAAGTGCGGCTTCTGGTCCCGCGGGGCTTGGTCGTATCAAAGGAGGGAGTTTCTGTAAATTTGTTGGTGAAACATAGGTAAGAGCCTTATTGACGAACTTAGGATGGTGGTGGGAGCGTGTTCAAAAAACTTCCTTTCCAACTACCTGTAAGCTACTTTTTTATATTTAGTTTTGATTAGTCTGCGGCAGGCAATGGCGTATCAATGTCATAAATCCTGATATTCGGAACATTGCGCGGATTTAATCCGAGATACCGCTCCCGCAGCCTCTTAAG
>CAJWBV010000168.1 GCA_913020275.1 uncultured Rhodobiaceae bacterium | reverse complement strand
TCCGTAACTGCCAGTTCAGCCTCCGGCGAAACTTCCGGCGGCGCTTCTGGCGTAATTTCTGCACCGACCTCCGGCGTCACTTCTGTTGCGACCTCCGGCGTCACTTCTGTTGCGACCTCTGCCGCAACTTCCGGCGGCGCCTCCGCTACCACATCTGGCGCTTCTTGAGTGAAACCGACGACCGGCAAAAATACCGACAGAAATATGACAGGCGCAGCGCGCCTCACAGCTTGTGCAAAGGTAAATCGCATGTTTGCTTGCCTCTTGAAAACCACCGAATAAAAACCTGGCCCGATTAAAGCGCGCGGGCCACCAGCATACGCATAATTTCGTTCGACCCGCCATAAATGCGCTGCACGCGCGCATCGGTATACATGCGGCTGATCGGATATTCGTCCATATAGCCATAGCCACCGAAAAATTGCAGGCAGGTGTCAATAATCTCGCACTGGCGCTCGCTTACCCAGAATTTTGCAGCGGCGGCGGAATTTGCATCAAGTTCGCCGCGCATAAGCTGGTCGGCCAGCTGGTCGACCATGGCGCGCGCGGCCATCCAGGTTGCCTTGCACTCGGCCAGCTTGTACTGGGTGTTTTGATAATCGAACACCGCATTGCCAAATGTGTTGCGCTCGCGCGTATAATCAACCGTCAATTGGATTGCGCGCTCAATCGCGCCAACGCCCTGATTGGCAATAATCAGACGTTCCGCCGGCAATTGCTGCATGAGTTGGTAGAAGCCTTGGCCTTCTTCGCCGCCCAGCAAATTGCTGGTCGGTATTTTCACATCATCAAAAAATAACTCCGATGTATCCGCCGCATGCTGACCCATTTTGTCGAGATTGCGCCCGCGCCGGAACCCGTCCGCCTCAGCGGTTTCGACGATCATCAGCGAAATGCCTTTCGCGCCCTGTTCAGGGTCGGTTTTTGCAACAACAATAATCAGATCCGCGTGCTGTCCGTTGGTAATAAAGGTTTTTGAGCCACTAATGACATATTGATTGCCCTGTTTGGTGGCCCGCGTCTTGACGGATTGCAGGTCGGAACCAGTTCCAGGCTCGGTCATCGCAATCGCGCAGACAAGCTCGCCGGTCGCCATTTTGGGCAACCATTTGCGTTTTTGTTCTTCGGTCCCATAGGCATTGAAATAATGCGCGCAGATGAGCGAATGCACCGTATTGCCAAAGCCCGCCACCCCGCAGCGCTCCATTTCCTCCGTCAGAATGGCTTCATGGGCGTAAGTTCCGCCGCCGCCGCCATATTCTTCCGGTATCGAGGCGCATAAAATGCCCGCTTCGCCGGCCTTGTACCAAGCGTCGCGATCGACAATGCCCTCTTTGGTCCAGCGATCGCTGTGAGGTACAAATTCGCGTGTGTAAAACTTGTTCACGGCGTCTTTGAAAATTTCCAAATCTTCCGTCATCCATGATGGTGAATAAGTGTCCAGCATTGTTTCGTTCTCCCAAAACCTGCTTGAACGTTAGTGGGTCATTTTGAAACTTGCAAGCGTGGCGGATGACCGCAAATATCGGCCTTAAGTTACATCCAGCACCACCGGTGCATGGTCGGAAGGCCGCTCCCAGCCGCGCGCGGCGCGCAATATCTCAAAGCCGGTCACATCGTTTAGCAGGGCCGGTGTCACCCAGATATGGTCGAGCCGCCGTCCGCGATCGGATGCCGCCCAGTCGCGCGCGCGGTAACTCCACCAGCTATAGAGTTTCTCCGAAGCCGGCACAAAGTGGCGTGACACATCTTCCCAGTTCAGGCTGGCCTGAACACGCGCTAGTGCTGCAATCTCCACGGCCGTATGGCTGACGACATTTTTCAATTGCTTAGATGACCACACATCATGTTCGCCCGGTGCAATGTTCAAATCCCCGACCAGAATTTGCCGTTTAGCTTTTTTTTGCCGCCGAATGGCTCGGAAATTGGCTTCCATTTCATCCAGAAAGGCGAGTTTATGGGCAAATTTTTCATTGATTTTCGGGTCGGGTTCATCGCCGCCCGCAGGCACATAGAAATTATGGACATGCAGTGGCCCGTTTGCCGTTTCAAAAACCGTTTCAATATGGCGCCCGTCTGTGCGGTCGCAATAGGTGACAATATTTGTTTCAGCCATTGGCAGGCGGGCCAGCGTTGCCACGCCGTGATATCCCTTAATGCCGTTTTTTGCGATATGGGTATACCCGAGCTTGTGAAACAGTTTTTCGGGGAAACTGTCATTGGGGCATTTAGTTTCCTGCAGGCAAATGACGTCCGGCTTCGCCTCGGCAATAAGTTTTTCCACAAGCGGGGCGCGCAGGCGCACCGAATTGATGTTCCACGAGATAACGCGCATGACAGGCTTTGCCCTTTCGTTTCGGTTCAGAAAATATTAAGCGTCTGGCCGGTCAGGGTCAGTGGCCAACGGCCGGCCGCGAACAGCCGGTATTTCAACATGAGCGGATGCAATAAAATATCTGATGTATCGTCTGATGTATTGTCCGGTTCCTCAGTGCCACTGGCCGCCAGCACCAGCGCCGCGCCATAAGCCGCCTGCTGGCCGGCACCCACGGCCAAATCGATCACATGGTCGGGCAATTCGTCCGCCATATAAAGCGCCTCCTCGGCCAGTTCGTGCAGGGTTTCGGAAAGTTGCGCCGCCAAATGCGCCAAAAGCACCCCAAGACCTTCTTCGCTGACTTGCGTGAGCGCAGCATCAACAAGTGCCGCGCGCAATTGCTCTTCGGCCTCCCAGCCGGCACTGTTAATATCAAGCGACAATGCGGCATCCAACGCATCGTCCCAATTCATCATCGGCGCGGCCTCGGCATCGGGGTAACCCAGCCCATCGAGATAGGCGCGTGCCATATCCTTGACAGAACCGCCAAGCGGTTCACCCAGCTCGGTGAACCAGGGCTGGCGGCACACTTCGTCGGCGAAACTGCGCAGGATTGCGAGTGTGGGAATTTCAGCCTCAAG
>CAJWBV010000167.1 GCA_913020275.1 uncultured Rhodobiaceae bacterium | reverse complement strand
TGGCAATCTTGAGGCGCTTTTGGTGCTGGAAGAGTTTGCCCAAATATCATCCGCTTCCGCCTTTCCGCTGTTTGAGGCCAATGTCGGCCCAGTGCATGCGATTGTTCATTTCGCGTCCGAAGCCTTGCAGCGAAAAATTGTGCCCGAGGTTTGTCGCGGCAATATGGTGCTGGCGGTTTCCATGTCCGAGCCGCAGGCCGGCAGCGCGCTGACCGACCTGACCACACGCGGCGTAGTCGCTGATGGCAAAGTGGTGCTCAACGGGCAAAAACGCTGGTGTTCTGGCGGCGGCCATTCCGACGGTTATCTGATTTACACCCGCCTATCGGACGACCCCGGCGCCAAGGGTATCGGTGCGGTTTTTGTCGAGAACGGCACGCCCGGTCTCAGTTTTGGCGCGCAGGAAGATTTGATGGGGTTTCGCGGTGTGCCGTCGGCGGATATTTTTCTGGATGATGTGAGCGTTCCCGAAGAAAATATTGTTGTGCCTGCGGGCGGTTTCCGCAAATTGATGGAAGCCTTTGACCTAGAACGCTGCGGCAATGCGACCATGGCGCTGGGTCAGGCTTCGGGCGCGTTGCATGATGTTGTGTCTTATGTCCAAGAACGCGAACAATTCGGCAAACCGCTGGTCGATTTTCAGGGCGTTCAGATCAAGTTGGCGGAAATGCAAATGCGTGTGGAGGCCGCGCGTCTGCTCATTCATCGGGCGGCGGTCAATGCCGAAGACGGTTTGCCCAGTGTTATCGACAGTTCGGTGGCGAAATGCTTTGCCAATGAGATTTGCCGCGAGGTCACCGGTGCCGCCGTTCAGCTTATGGGCGGCTATGGATATTCCAAAGCCTATCCGATGGAGCGGCGCATGCGCGATGCTTGGGGATGGGGTATTGCCGGCGGCGCGATAGATATTCAAAAGACCAATATCACGTCGGCTATGGTCGGTCGCCGCTTTGACCAGCGGCGCTAATGTCGACCGTGCATCAGCCTACTTAATCTGCTTTTTCAAAAAATCGGGCATGTTGCCGTCAAAGGCGTCCGAAGACTGGCTATTATCTTTGCGCGTGTTTTTACGGGTGTCTTTGCGCGTTTCACTTCGCGGTGCGCGATCCGTTTTTTCAGACTTTGCAGGTTTTTCGGCTTTTTCAATTTTTTCAGGAACCGGTTTTGTCTCTGCCTGCTTGTTCGGGTTTTTGCGTCTGTTGCGTCCCAGAAGTCCGCGGCGACGCCCGGTGCCATTGCCGGTTGAAGGCTGTGTGCTATCAGCTTCCGCATCGGATTTGCGTCGCCGAGGTTTGCCTCTGGCCGTTGGATTTTCAGAGCCTGCCGCATCCAGCCCTTTTAGTTCTTCGCGGGCAATTTCCTGCTTGATAAGCTCTTCAATGCCTTGAACATATTTGTCATCTTGGCGGGTTACCAGCATATAGGCAGCGCCGGTGCGTCCCGCGCGCCCCGTGCGCCCGATGCGGTGCACATAGTCTTCGGCATGCGTCGGCACGTCAAAATTAAACACATGGCTGACATTGGGAATATCGAGCCCCCGCGCGGCGACATCGCTGGCGATGAGATATTTTGCTGCGCCCGATTTGAACTCATCAAGCATTTTGAGGCGAATGTGCTGGTCCATGTCGCCATGCAATGACACGGCCGAATATCCATGTCGCTGCAGGCTTTCGAGCAAGGTGCCGATATCGCGTTTGCGATTGCAGAAGATGATGCCATTGGTGACTTCTTCGCGGTCAAAAAGCGTTCTCAGGGCCGCGCGCTTCTTCATCGGCGCAACTTCGATAAGCGTTTGCGACACATTTTTATTTGTCGAAGAGGGCGGGGCCACCTCAATGCGCTTGGGCGCTTGCAGGAACTGTTCCGACAGGCGTGTGATTTCCGGCGGCATGGTGGCTGAGAAAAACAGCGTCTGGCGTGTGAAGGGCAGAAGTTTCACAATGCGTTCAATATCGGGAATAAAGCCCATGTCCAGCATGCGGTCGGCTTCGTCAATTACCAAAACTTCGACACCGCGCAACATCACCTTGCCGCGCTCAACATGGTCGAGAAGACGGCCGGGCGTTGCGATCAGCACATCGGCACCGCGCTCAATAGCGCGCTCCTGATCGCCAAATGACACACCGCCAATAAGCAGGGCTTTGGTCAGACGGGTGTTTTGCCCGTAAAGGTCAAAATTCTCCGCAACCTGAGCCGCCAGCTCGCGCGTCGGCTCAAGAATGAGCGTGCGCGGCATGCGCGCCTTGGCGCGGCCTTTCATCAGCCGGTTGATCATCGGCAGTGTGAAACTGGCGGTTTTGCCGGTGCCCGTCTGGGCAATGCCAAGCACATCGCGACCTTCCATTACAGCAGGAATAGCCTGTGCCTGAATGGGGGTGGGGGTTGTGTAGCCAACCTCATTTATGGCGGCCATGATTTCCGGGGCCAGCCCCAGATCCCCGAACGAGGCTATTGCATCTGAACTCATTTGCATTCCGTGTTGGCCCGGGCCGGTGCCCGAACGAGTTTTGCGCCTCCGAGTGAGGCGATATTTGGCCAAAAAATTCTGGATCCGACCAAATTCCAGGCCACCACGGCCTGACCTGCTCCCAGTGCCGCGCAATCTAGGCGGTTTTGCCGGTCTCGGCAAGGCGTTTGTCGGCGCGGGAGAAATTGGCGTTAGATATCCAGCAGCGCATCATCGGCAAAAGCGGCGTTTTCCTGAATGAACTGAAAGCGCAATTCCGGTTTGTTGCCCATCAGGTCTTTAACGGCTTTTGAGGTTGCGGCGTTTTCGTCTTCTGGAATAGTCACCTGCATTAATGTGCGCTGGCCGGGTATCATGGTGGTTTCTTTCAATTGCGCCGGTAGCATTTCGCCAAGCCCTTTGAAGCGGCTAACATCAACCTTAGCATTGGCGCGAAACTCGGATCTGAGCAAGGCTTCGCGGTGGGCGTCGTCGCGCGCATAAACCGTCCTTGCGCCTTGCGCCAGCCTGTAAAGTGGCGG
>CAJWBV010000166.1 GCA_913020275.1 uncultured Rhodobiaceae bacterium | reverse complement strand
CTTGATTGATGCGCGCACAAGCTTCGGCAAAAACATCGCCGTCACCTGGTTCGCCCAGCGCATTGCGCATGTCCGGCCGATTGATAGTCAGCGTGACACAGTGCCCCTGCTGATCGTAATCAAGCACAAGCCAGCCTTATGCGGCCGCAAAGCGTTTCAGATGGTGGTCCACATTACCGAACTGGGTGTCGATCATGGTCAGCCGCTTGAAGAAGTGGCCGACATTCAGCTCTTCTGTCATGCCCATGCCACCATGCAACTGCACCGCTTCCTGACCGACAAACCGACCGGATTTGCCAATCTGCACTTTTGCACCGGCGGCGGCCTTGGCGCGTGCGGCGGCGTCTTCATCCAGCTTCATATTCACCATATAGGTCATGGAAACCGACTGCTCATATTCCATGAACATATCAACCATGCGGTGTTGCAAGACCTGGAAGCTGCCAATCGGCACACCAAATTGCTTACGCGTGCGGCAATATTCAACCGTCGCATCATTGAGCATTTTCATTTGCCCAATGGCTTCAGCGCATATGGCGGCAATGCCGTAATCAACCGCCTCTTCGAGAATATCGAGACCCGAACTGGCGTCGCCAATCATGGCATCGCCACTAACGGTAACATTTTCCAGGGTCACCTCGCTGGCGCGTCCTCCGTCAACGGTCGGATAATCTTGCGTGCTCACGCCGTCAGCCGATTTATCGACGATAAACAGGCCAACACCGTCCCGGTCGCGCTGATTACCGGAAATGCGGGCCGAAACAATCAGCTTGTCTGCCCACGGGCCGCCTAAAACCACGGCCTTGGCGCCGTTCAGCACATAACTGTCACCCTCAGCACGCGCCGAGGTTACAATATCGGCGAGGTTAAACCGGCCCTGCGGCTCGTTGAACGCGAGAGCCCAGATATTTTCACCGGCAATAATGCCCGGCAGATGACTTTCTTTTTGTGCCGCCGACCCGTGACGGTTCAAAATACCACCGCACAGCACGATAGTCGGCAAATAAGGCTCGACGACCAAACCGCGACCCAGCTCTTCCATAATTACCATGGTTTCGACAGGGCCACCATCCAGCCCCCCCATTTCTTCCGAAAATGGCGCGGCCAACAGACCCAATTCGGCAAATTGTTGCCAGATCGCACGATCCATGCCGTCTTCGCTGCGGACAATTTTCATCCGCGTGTCAAAATCATAATTGTCGGAGACGAAACTCTGCACCATGTTACGCAGCAGCGTCTGTTCCTCGGTACAACTGAAATCCACGATTATTCCCCCGTGCCTAAGGTCTAATATTCAAGCCCTTTAATTTATCGCCCTTGGCCTTACAGGCCAAGCACCATTTTTGCAATGATATTACGTTGGATCTCGTTTGATCCACCATAAATCGATGTTTTACGCGTATTAAAATATGTTTGCGAAACACCGTGACTTTGTTCCGGCCCAATCGCCAGATAATTGTCGCCGACATCCAATTGCGGCACCCATGGCGCGGCATAATTGCCCACGGCTTCCATTGTCAGCTCGGTGATGCGTTGCTGAATTTCAGTACCTTTGATTTTGAGGATCGAGCTTTCCGGCCCCGGCCCCTGCCCTTGGCTTTCAGCCGCCAGCGTCCGCAATTCAGTATATTCAAGCGCAGTCAGGTCGACTTCCAATTCGGCAATTTTGCGTGAGAAATCAGCCGTTGATAGCAGCGGGCCTCCATTTTCCAACTCGCCGCGCGCAATCTCGCGCAACCGGTCAATGGCTTTTTTCGACCGCGCAACGCCAGCAATGCCGGAACGCTCATTCCCTAGCAAAAACTTTGCAATAGTCCAGCCTTTGTCTTGTTCGCCGACCAAATTTCTCGCTGGTACACGCACATCCTCCAGAAACACTTCGTTAACTTCATGGCCGCCATCAATGGTGATGATCGGGCGCACGGTAATGCCCGGCGTTTTCATGTCGATGAGCAGGAAGGATATCCCGTCTTGGCGCTTTTCGCCCGATGTCGTGCGCACGAGGCAGAACATCCAATCGGCATGTTGGGCCAAAGTTGTCCAGATTTTATGGCCATTGACGACATATTCGTCGTCTTCAAGCACAGCTTTAGTTTTCAAAGCGGCAAGGTCGGAACCCGCGCCGGGCTCTGAATAGCCCTGACACCACCAGTCCTTACCGGACAAAATACCGGGCAAAACCCAGTCTTTTTGCTCTTGATTGCCAAAGGTGTAAATCACCGGTCCAAGCATTTGCACGCCGAACGGCATGGGAGGAATAGTGCCGTGTCGGGCGCTTTCTTCATTAAAAATATAGCGCTGCGTCACTGTCCAATCCGTGCCGCCGAATTCTGCCGGCCAACTTGGTGCAACCCAGCCTTTGGTATGCAAGATTTTGTGCCAAGCAAGCAGATCTTCCTTGGTCATGTCACCGCGATCCAACGAGCCCAAATGCTTTGGGTAGTTTTCTTCAATAAAGCTCCGCACTTCCTCACGGAAAGCTATGTCTTCTGGCGTAAAATCTACATCCATAATAACACTCCTTAATGATTGCCTGAAAGATGACCCAAAAGCGGGGGCAAATCAATCCGCCAATAGAGATAAAATGACGCAGTTATCGTTTATTTTTGGCCGAAAATAATCGTTTGCGAAACACACAAAATTGCCAAATCACGACCAAACGCCTAGACTAGCGCGCATGAACGCACCGCCAGACATTCCGTCTCCATGTATCCGAGTGTGTGCCGTTTCGGCGCGCAGCGGTTTTTGCATTGGCTGTGGACGCAAACTTGGAGAAATCGGCGGTTGGCAAAAATTCACTAATGCCGAAAAACAGGCCATTATTGACGAATTGCCGGCACGCTTGGCAAGTTCTCAGTCTTGAGCTTCAAAAGCGGCACCAAACCAGGATAATTCATTATGCAGATCGACCACATCGCCAATCACGATGATTGACGGCGGTTGCAGATCATATTTGGCCGCCAGCGCCGCCGCCGAGCCCAATGTGCCTGTCACAA
>CAJWBV010000165.1 GCA_913020275.1 uncultured Rhodobiaceae bacterium | reverse complement strand
TCTCCCTGGTGAAGACGTTATATCAATTGGTTTTCCAGGAATAGGTTTAACTGATGAATTGCCAACTATTACACAGGGTATTGTTAGTAAAGTTTTTGATGATAGCTGGGGAAGGTTTTTGACTACAGTAAGAATTAATCCAGGTAATAGTGGTGGACCAATTTTTAATCTTAGAGGTCAACTTATTGGAGTTAGCGCTGCTATGCTTGATAAAACTAATTGGAAGGAAGAATTTGGTGAAGATATTACCGATATGGGTATAGCAATTAAAAGTAACATGATTAAGAAAGTTTTTAAGCACAACAAGTCTGTACCTGTAAAATCCGCAAAGTATGATAAGGTGAAGGCCATTTGACAAGTAACCGATTCGGTCGAGTAATGCAGGCGTTTGCAACAGATATCGCAGTTTACATTGCGTGTCCTTCGTGTTCCCAAACGGGGCTTGTTGATCAATCCACGCTCAGTGCCGCGCGTATGCGCCGCGCGCAGGTCACGCTGACATGCCATGCTTGCGGCGAAAGATTCGATGCAACCGAGGCGCAGGAAGTGATCTTGCCGCATGTGCCGCAGGAAACACTCGACATGCCACTGACCGCGCGTTCAACCATTGACGTTGAAGCCGAAACCGAAGAACCGGAACCGCGTTATGCGCGCGCGTCTGACCACGAGCCCCTGACACGCTACCAATCTCTGCACGATGTCTGGCAGCATTTGGGGGCGGAAACGGAAGAAGACGGCGATGATGACATTGTTCCGACCCTACCTAGCTGGTTACAAAAAAAGGATAACGGCCAAGGTGAAAACGGTCAGGGTGAAAGCGAAAATGCCGAAACCGAAACACCGTCCAAGGAAGCCGAAGCCAATGTTAGCGTCGCGGCGGATGCCGACACCTCCCCTGAACCAAATACCAATAATGAAACGGGCGATGAAACAGATAACGAAGCGGGGTCCGGCACACCGGCTACCTTGTCTGATGCCGCGACCGACGACTTGGCAGGACTGGCAGGCAAGCTCTCAAAACCGGATATTGACGACCAGACTGATGACCGGATACTCGATCTGACCTCAGTCGAGCAACATTTGCCGGCACTGCCGGAAGTTGGTGCCATTGAGGAGGAGTTGGAAAAGCAGGACAGCGCCGCGCGGTTGAACTGGCCGCTTGCAATTTTCGGTGCGATGGTGGTTATTTTCGGCCTCTTGGCCGGAGTGCTGTATTTCTAGCGCCTGCCCGCCGCTCTAATCCTCATACCATTGTTTTTCGCGCTTTGCCGGCGCTTTGCCAGCTTTTGACGCGGTGCTGGATTTTTTTGTTTTCCGCGATTTGGTGCTTTTGGCGCCCGATTTTTCAGCCTTTTCAACCGGCGCCTTAAGCGCTGGCGGCGTGAAACTGGTCGATATTGCGTGCAGTGCATTCGTCGCCCGCGCCATGTCGCTTTTCAGCGCGTCCGCCGTTTCCTGCATGCCGCGGGCAAAATTTGTCCGCACTTGCGATGTCCAGTCATTGAGTCGCGCGCGGCTTTCATCCAGCCCCTGACGCGTGCGGTTCCACCCTTGCATCAAATTCTCCGCCATCGCTGCCAGCGAACGCGTGGCGCTTTCTCGCGAGGGCCCCTCGGCCGCAGGCGGTGCCATCAGGTCTTCGTCCTCAACAATCTCATCAAAGCTCGTTTCCAAATGCTGTTCGCTTCGGCCGCCGACACGCGTGCGTTTGCTGTCATCGAGCTTGGCACGCTCCTCCAGAACATTTCGCGCTTCATCCGTCTTGGCATAGACATAACGGCTCACAACAATGACCAGAATGCGCAACGCATCAATGGCGACGATGAAAAATTCGAGCAGGGTCTCGACCAAAATACGCAGCAATTGAAGTCCGACGGAAATAATATAGGCGATACTGTCGCCGAGCCTGATGCCGATTTCGATAAGTGCGACGGCGACACTGCGTACGAGATTTGTAAATCGCAAGGCCATGAGGAAGAACAAACGGCTTGTGCGCGAGCGTGGCTCGAAGCGTTCATTATCCAGCCCCGACAAAACAAACGATATAAAGGCCAAAAATGTGCCCATGGTCGCCACAATTGCGGCTGTCGATCCGAACCACAAAGTGCTGACGAAGCGCACCTTGTCTTCGGGAATATCTGCCACATCGAAACCGCGCGCTCGCGGTTGAATTGACGCGCCCTGTTGCGAGGCGGTGTCTGGCTCGTTCGTCGTGCTGGTTGGGAAGCACCAGCTCTCAAAAGCACCGCAAATGATGGCAGTTAGCTGATAGACCTGAACTTTCTCGATATTTTCACGATATTGCTGGCGCAAATCGGTGCTGCGCTGCTCCAGACCATCAATCTCGGCCTGCAAAATGGGGATTTGCGTAACCCCAAGCCCGGCTTCTTTGAGCAGGGCTTTTTTCTGTGCCACGACTTCCGACACCAGCTGGTCGATCTGCCGGTCAATTTCCGCCACGCGCACGGCATATTCGCGCTCGGCATTGGTCAATTGCCGGTTGAATTCACGCAAGATGTTTTCGCGCGCGCCCATTTCGCGCGCCTGTTGATTGGCGAGCTTGCCGCGCAATTCGGTCTGCTCGGAAGCAAGGCGCTCAATGCGTGCATCAAAACTTGCGCGGGCTTCGTTCAGCGCAGTTTGCTGGCTTTGTTTCAAGCCCGTAATTTCGGAATTGATCTGGTTCAAGCGCAACCGGTAGGTTTGGTCGATATCGGTCAGCAATTGCGCACGCCCGAAGAAGATATCGTCAACCCGCTCAAGCCGGCGGTCGCGATTGACCTCCAGCGCCTCCAGCTCGGCCTCTTTTTCACCAATCTGACGGTCAAAATCGGCGGTGATTTGCTCAAGCGCCGCGTCGCGCTCACCAAGCAGTCTGGACTGGTTGGCACCCAGTTCGGACACGGTCGAAGAAAAATAATTCTGCGCGCTCTGACCCGACATGTCGCTAACACTGCCGCGATTGGCATTAATTTCCTTCACCGCGAGGCTGTAGTCATCAAACGCG
>CAJWBV010000164.1 GCA_913020275.1 uncultured Rhodobiaceae bacterium | reverse complement strand
TAAAGACCGTGAACAGGCTCCGCCACCAGAAATGCTTGCCGTGGTGCGCGCGCATCCGTTGATAACGGAAGTCTTCCTCTCCTTCGCGGCGCCAGCGCAGAAACAAATGCAGCCAGAGGCGTATGCCCCACAAAATTACCAATGCGGCGAGGGCAAGGGCGGCGGGGCTCAGATTTTCACCGACCAAAAGGCAGGTTGCCGCAATAACGGCAAAGCCACCGCCCCAAAACATGTCTATAATGCTGGCATCGCGGATCACAAGGCTGACGATCCAAACTGAAAAAAGAAGTAGCCCGGCGGCACTTGCGCCTGCCAAAGCGGGGTTGCTAATTAAAATTGAAATATCTGTCATTTACTATGGATAGCGAGTCTTAACATCAGTGTCAGCCCCAAATTAGGTTTTCATATGCGCCCAACACCGAAATTTCCTTATCTCGAACATGACGGCATTCTGGCATTTGCCCATCGGGGAGGTAATCGGCAGGCTCCGGAAAACACGATGGCGGCGTTTGCCGATGCTGCTCGACAGGGATATCGGTTTTTGGAAACAGATGTTCACGCATCGCGCGATGGTGTGGTCTTCGCGTTCCACGATGACACTTTGTTGCGGATGACCGGTGAAGACATTGCTATCAATGCGCTGGATGCCGCCGATATTGATAGTATCACGGTTGCTGGCGGCCACGCTATTCCGCGCATGGAAGATTTACTGGAGGCGTTTCCCGAATGTCGGTTCAACATTGATGCAAAAGCGTGGCCTGTTGTGGAGCCGCTGGGACAACTCATCCGGCGCACTGAGGTCGATGCCAGAATATGCATTGGCGCATTTAATGATGAGCGGATTTTCAAGGTTTGCCAGCTTGTTGGCCGACCCCTGTGTCACAGTATCGGGGTACGCGAATCTTCGCGCTTTCGTTTGGCCGCGTGGTTGGGGTTGAACGCTTATTTTACCGCCGGATGCGCGCAATTCCCCGTCAACCGAAAGGGTGTTTCTATGGTTACGCCGGCTTCAGTGGCGCATGCCCATAAGCTTGGGCTTCAAGTTCATGCGTGGACGATCAACGACGAATCAACCATGCACAATTTGATCGATATGGGCGTGGACGGCATCATGACCGACGATTGCGCTCTGCTAAAATCGGTTTTGATAGAGCGGAACATGTGGGCGTAATAACGCTTTCTGTTAATATCCGCAAAACTGCGACCACATGGCGGATTGTGTCTGTTGGTACGGGCCCGTGATTGTGGTACACAATCGGCGAGAACAGCTCGCGTGAAAGGAAGCAGCATGTCGCAAAGCAAGGAACTTCCCATGTCCGGAGAAAATCCGTTTTTCGGGGGCGATATTGCCGAACGCGATCCTGATATTGCCCGCGTCTTGGGCAGCGAACTGACGCGCCAAAAAGACCAGATTGAGCTGATTGCCTCGGAAAATATTGTTTCCAAGGCGGTGATGCAGGTGCAAGGCTCGGTGCTGACCAATAAATATGCCGAGGGCTATCCCGGTCGGCGTTATTATGGCGGTTGCGAACATGTCGATGTGGCCGAAGAGCTTGCCATCGAGCGTGTTCGTAAACTTTACGATTGCGCCTATGCCAATGTGCAGCCCAATTCCGGGTCGCAAGCCAATCAAGCGGTGTTTCAGGCGCTCATCAAACCGGGTGATACGGTCTTGGGCATGAGCCTCGCCGCCGGCGGACACCTGACCCATGGTGCGGCTCCAAACCAGTCCGGCAAATGGTTTAATGCCGTGCAATATGGTGTGCGCCGCGATGACCATCGCATTGATTTTGACGAGGTTGAGGCTTTGGCAAAAGAGCATCAGCCGAAACTAATCATTGCGGGCGGTTCGGCCTATCCGCGCATCATCGATTTTGCCCGTTTCCGCGAAATTGCTGACAGTGTAGGTGCCTATTTGCTGGTCGATATGGCACATATTTCCGGCCTTGTTGCCGGCGGTGCGCATCCCAGTCCGTTGCCTTATGCTCATGCGGTCACCACAACAACGCATAAAACCCTGCGCGGGCCACGTGGTGGGCTGATTTTGTCCAATGACGAAGCGCTGGGCAAAAAATTTAATTCGGCGATTTTCCCGGGCATTCAGGGTGGCCCGCTCATGCATGTGATTGCGGCCAAGGCGGTGGCCTTTGCCGAGGCGCTCCAGCCGGAATTCAAACTGTATATTCAGCAGGTGGTCAATAATGCCCGCGCGCTTGCCGACACGTTGCAGGGGCACGGCTTTGATATTGTTTCGGGCGGTACCGAAAACCACCTGGTTCTGGTGGATTTGCGCCCCAAAGTGCTGACCGGTGATGTTTCGGAAAACGCTCTGGAGCGCGCCAATATTACCTGCAATAAAAACGGCGTGCCGTTTGACCCCGAAAAACCGATGGTAACATCAGGCATTCGCCTTGGCACACCGGCCGGCACAACGCGCGGTTTTGGCGTTGGCGAGTTTCGCCATGTCGGAGATCTGATTGCCGAAGTTCTGGACGCGGTTGCCGCCGCCGACGGTCAGCCCGTGCCCGAAGCCGAGGCCGGTGTTCGCGATCAGGTCAAGGCGCTGTGCGCGCAGTTCCCGATTTACTAGGCGGATTTCATGCGTTGTCCCTATTGCATGAATGCCGACACGCAAGTGAAGGACAGTCGGCCGACGGAAGACAACACCGTTATTCGCCGCCGTCGGGTCTGTCCCGATTGTGGCGGGCGTTTTACGACCTTTGAGCGTATTCAACTGCGCGAATTGACAATCATCAAAAATACCGGCCGAAAAGTTCCGTTTGACCGCGACAAGCTCATGCGATCTGTGCAAGTCGCTCTGCGAAAACGCCCCGTTGAGCCGGAGCGGATTGAGCGTATGGTAAGCGGTATTGTGCGCCGGCTTGAGAATTTGGGCGAGAGTGAAGTTCCGGCCAAGCTCGTCGGCGAATTGGTGATGGAAGGTCTATATGCGCTGGATCAGGTGGGCTATGTTCGGTTTGCCTCAGTGTATCGGAACTTCCGCGAAGCCAAGGA
>CAJWBV010000163.1 GCA_913020275.1 uncultured Rhodobiaceae bacterium | reverse complement strand
AACGTTTATATGAGTTAGTTGATGCATTGGCGAAGGCATTGATTGCATGAGCATGCTTGATGATACCGCCGATGTAGTACAACGCCTCATCGGATAACCCTGCGTATCCGTTGCCAGCAAATAAATTGTTGCCATCTTTCCAAATCGATTGGTGGCAGTGCATTCCGGATCCGTTATCGCCGACGAGTGGCTTCGGCATGAACGTCGCGGTCTTACCATAGGCATGGGCCACGTTGTGAACCACATATTTAAGGATTTGTACCTCGTCAGCCTTATTTACCAATGTATTAAATTTAATACCAATTTCGTTCTGACAAGCTGTACCGACTTCGTGGTGATGCACTTCCACATCGAGCCCCATCTGTTCCATCGCGGCACACATGGCAGCGCGGATATCGTGGAGCGAGTCGACGGGTGGGACCGGGAAATAGCCGCCTTTGGTGCGCGGGCGGTGACCCATATTGCCCGCCTCATATTCGGTGCCGGAATTGTCGGGCAGTTCCGTGCTGTCCAGCGCAAAGCCAGTATTGTAGGGGTCGGATGAAAACCGTACATCGTCAAACACGAAAAACTCAGCTTCAGGTCCGAAATAAATCGTGTCGCCGATGCCGGTGGACTTCAGATATTCTTCAGCGCGCAAGGCCGTGGAACGTGGGTCGCGATTGTAGCTTTCGCCACTGTTCGGCTCCAGAATATTGCAGAAAAGGGAAAGCGTCTGTTGCGCGTAGAAGGGGTCGAGGCGCGCCGATGTCGGATCTGGCATCAGGGTCATGTCGGACTCGTTAATCGCTTTCCAACCCGCGATTGAAGAGCCGTCAAACATGGCACCGTCATTAAAGAAGTCTTCATCAACAAGGTCGATGTCCAAGGTTACATGCTGCATTTTCCCCCGCGGGTCGGTGAACCGCAGGTCAACATATTTGACCTCATTGTCTTTGATCATTTTTAGAACGTTGGATGCGTCTGACATAGTTTTCTCCACTTTTCGTCAAATAGAAGGTTAGATGGCTTCATCGCCGGTTTCGCCGGTACGGATCCGGATGGCTTCTGCAACATCGGAAACAAAAATCTTGCCGTCCCCGATGCGCCCCGTATGCGCCGCGCCTTTAATGGCTTCCAATGCTGTGTCCAGCATGTCGTCTGCGACGATGATTTCGAGTTTTACTTTGGGCAGAAAATCAACCACATATTCTGCGCCGCGATAAAGCTCGGTATGACCCTTTTGGCGGCCAAAACCCTTGGCTTCAAGCACAGTGATGCCTTGCAAATTGGCTTCTTGCAACGCGTCTTTCACCTCATCCAGCTTGAACGGCTTAATAATTGCCTCGATTTTTTTCATTGTGTCCCCTCCGTTTTTCTGACTTTTTCTCACTCACATGTGTGTCTGCCAGCGATCAGCAAGAACTATGCCACGTTTCCAACAAGATCAACGCCGGCTCTGCGCGGATTCACGAGAATTTCTGGTTAGATCCCGAAGGTAGGCTTTGGCACCTGCCTAAATTATAGGCAAACTGCTGTAAACTTAGGCGAAAACCACCGGTTTTGGCTGCCTTTTGCCATTTGGTTCAAAAAACCTTGAAATACGTGTTTGAGATGTCAAACTCGCGCCTAATAAGGGCACATCTGATGATGGCTTAAAAATTTGACGCAGGGAGAACGCCAATGACCAACCCAAACACCCCCATTCTAATCGGTGCAGGTCTGACCGTTCAAAAAGAACGCAACCCGGCCAAGGCAAAATCGCCGGTCGACTTGCTGGCCGAGGCCGCGCAATTGGCGTTTGGAGACACGGGCAACAGCAGTATCGCGCAAGCCGTGGACACGGTTGCCTCCATCCGGTTCATTACGGATTCGCCCGAAGCACGCGATTTTCCCTTCGGCATTTATCTCAATCCGGCGCAAACAGTTTCTGAGCTTCTGGGGCTGGCACCACCAAATATGATGCTTGCCGCCACGGGCGGAAATTCGCCGCAAATGATGATAAATGAACTGGCCGAGCGCATTGCCAAAGGTAAGGTTAAGACGGCGCTCTTGGTCGGTGGCGAGGGCTTTGCCTCCGTCACTCGTGCGTTGGCGCAGGGGCTGGATATGAGCCATTGGAACGACCGGCCCGACAAGGAAGCCGAGATTATCGGGGTTGAAAAGCCTGGTGTGCTGCCGATCGAGCACAAGCATGGCCTGTTTTTTCCGGTCAACAGCTATCCGCTATTCGAAAATGCTCTGCGCGCGCATTTGGGGCGCGATATGGCAACACATATGGAAAAGGTCGGCCAGCTTATGGAGCCGTTCACGTCAATTGCCGCTTCACATCCGCAAAGCTGGTTCCCGACCGAGCGCAGTGCCGAAGAGCTTGTCAGCGTAACGGATGACAATCGGCTGGTTGGTTATCCTTATCCCAAATATCTGAACTCGGTTATTCGCATTGATCAGGCTGCGGCCGTGGTCATGACATCGGTCGGCAAGGCGCGGGAAATGGGTGTTGATGAGAGCCGCTGGGTCTATCTGAACGGCTGCGCCGAGGCCAATGACATTTGGCATTTTTCTGAGCGCCCAGAATTGCATCGGTCGCCCGCCATGAAGGGCATGGCTGAAACCGCGCTCAATATGGCAGGCTGGACGATTGCCGATATTGATTATTTCGACCTTTATTCGTGCTTTCCCGTTGCGGTGGAAGTGGCCTGTCGGGAAATGGGCATTGCCGAAGACGACCCGCGCCCGTTCACCGTTACCGGCGGCTTGCCTTATTTTGGCGGCGCGGGCAATGCCTATACGCTGATGTCGGTTGCCACCATGATGGACAAATTGCGCGCAAATCCGGGCAAGTGCGGCATGTGCACGGGCAATGGCTGGTTCTTGACCAAGCATGCGCTGGGGCTTTATTCCACCACGCCGCCCGAAGGCGAATGGGCGCGCGAGCCGGTGTCGGTACTGCAAGGCAAAATAGACGCCATGCCGAAACTCGAACTGGACGAAGCCCCCACAGGGACCGGCCGCATTGAAAGTTATACGGTCGCCCATGTCGGCGGCAAGCTACCGCAGGGCATATTGATTGGGCGTATGGCAGAAA
>CAJWBV010000162.1 GCA_913020275.1 uncultured Rhodobiaceae bacterium | reverse complement strand
GATCATTCTGACGCAATTCAGTGTTGGCGGCCTTATTTTTGCGCCCAAAGCCTTGGCCTTTAAAGGCTCGCGCATCAACCCGATATCCGGCCTTAAACGCATGTTTTCCGTCAAGGCGCTGGTCGAACTGGGTAAATCCATCCTTAAAGTGGTTTTCCTGTTCGGCATTGGCTTTGTGGTCATTGTTTATTTCATGCCCGGAATTGTCTGGTTTCCCAATGGCACAATGGCCAATGCGTTGAATATGATGACCTCGCTCATTCCGTCCTTGATTGGCGGCTTGCTAATCGGTCTTTTCATTATCGCCGTACTGGATTTCGCCTGGCAGCGTTATGATTTCATGAAGCAGATGCGGATGAGCCGTCAGGATCAAAAGGAAGAGTTTAAACAGACCGAAGGCTCACCCGAAGTGAAGGCCAAAATTCGCCGTATGCAAATGGAAGCCTCGGCCAATGCCAGCAAACAGCGCGAGGCCTTGTCGCAGGTTGGTGAAGCGACGGCGGTGATTACCAACCCGACGCATTTTGCCGTGGCGTTGAAATATGAGGTGGGCAGCGCCGGCGCGCCTACTGTGCTGGCCATGGGGCGCGGTGTTATGGCCGAGCAGATTATCGAGCGCGCGAATGATGCCGATGTTACCGTGTTCCAAAGCCCGTTGCTGGCGCGTGCGCTTTTCTTCACCAGTGAGATTGGTGGGGAAATCTCGGAAGCCTTGTATAATGCGGTTGCCGTGGTGCTGGCCTATATTTACCGTGTTGATCAGGGAGATGTCGCAGAGCGTCCGAGCGTCGATGTGCCGCGCGATCTGAGATTCTCCGAAAACGGTCAGTTGCTTGAGGAGTAATTTATATGTCCGCTCGTCGCAGTCATGGGTCACTTGGTGATCTGATTAGCACGCTGGTGTTTTTAGGTATGGCGCTGTTGGCTTTTCTGACCGGATTTGGAGCGCTGGAGGCCGGTGAAATCTGGCGCGCGACGGGTATTTGGATTGCCGGATTTTTGTGCTTTTTGGGTGCGTGCCGTTATCCTCTGGCGCGGCTTTTTGATGCAATGGCCGGGCGCCTCTCATGACCCACGCCGACCCGCGATTGACCTGCTATCAATGCCGGTTCCTGCATGTCACCCATGACGCCCGACGCCCGTGGGGATGCCATAAATTCGGCTTTAAATCGCCGAATTTGCCCGGCCAGGTGGTGTTTTCATCGACTGGCACGAAATGTGCAAACTATATGCAACGCGAACCGGTTCAAATCGAAAATGAACCAAAAGACAAGGGGATACTCGCATGAGTGCTGATCTGGTTATGGTGCAGGAGAGCGTCAAACTGGCGCTGGATGCCGCAGATGCTGCTGCCGATGTGACAGCGGAATACAACAAGGTAAAAAAAGAAAACAAAAAATTTCTGGGACGGGTGAACTCGATCCACCGCATGTCGGGCCTTATTGCCATTATTGCCGCCGTTGTGACAATCGGCGCATTGGCTTTGACGCTGATGATACATTTTCGGTCAATGTCATCGCTTGAGCTTTTGTCGGGCACCAACCGCGAGGCTGTGATCGTTTTTGCCGAAAATGTCGACAGCATGAACCAGTCGATTGGCAAGCTGGAAATGACCCTGCAAAAGCAAGATGACCTTGTGGCGTTGAACCAGCAATTGCTGGGTGAAATTCAAACTTTACGCACCAGCAGTCAGGAACCGCTTGAGGCGATCGAAAAGCGTTTGAAAGCCTCAATGGAAGAACAGCAAAAGGCAAATGGCAAGCTGGCTTCCTCAATCTCCAGTTTTTCAGGCCGCCTGACGGCGATGCAGAAGGAAACTGCCAAAGAGATTAAGAAGTCTGCCAGCTCACTCGACGCCCTTGCGACCAAAACCGACAAAAAGGATGACAAAACACTTGCTGAACTGAATAAAAAACTGGCAAAAATGGACAAACGTCAGCAAGAACTGGCGCAACAACTGGACCTTCTGGTCCGAGAAAATTCAGCCATGCGAAAGCTACTTGCTAACGGGCAACGCCAAATCAAGTTCCCGTAAGCGTCGCGGAGAGTGCGCTCATGCAGAGCCCGGAATATGTAGGCGAGCAATTAACCGACGAAATGCGGACGGTTAATGTCGAGGCAAGCAAATCCTCGGCGCGTGCGGCCAGTCTGTTGCGTCTCAATGGGTTGGGTAGCCGCTCGCGCGCCAATGGTTTGCGTCTGAAAAATGGCGATGTCATCGTGGCCGTTAACGGCCAGATTTTCAACGGCAATGAAAACGATCTCAATGAGGCGCTGACACTGGAAGATGTCGAGGCGCGCGCTCTGGTGACGATTAGCCGGGGCACGGTAATGTTCGACGTGCTGACCGCCGGCCCGCTGGGTGGTGATTATGAGTTTGCCGAGCCGGAACTGGCAAATGATATTACACAAGCCTTTCAGACCTATCAGGTTGATGCCATTGACCGCTATGAACCCTTTGAGGTGATGCGCAAGATAAACCGCGAATGCCTCGTCTTTTCGGCTATTCCGACCCAGCTACCTTATGTTTTTCCTGCTGTGTGGCTGTTACAGAACCGTATTTGGGAACCGATGTTTGCCGTAATCGCGGCCTATGCCCTTGCGATTGTGGTGCATCCCTTACTGTTTGCCCTCATTTATGTTCTGACCTGTGTTTATTTCGGTCGCGGGCAGGTTGGCATTTTGCGCAGCTATGGGCTTTTCCACGAGCATACGCTGTGGCTGTGTGTTGCCGCACGTTCAATTGAACAGGCGCAGGCAATTTGTAGGCAGATTGATCCGCGATGCAATTTCCGGTTCAGCCATGTTGGACCTCCGGCACCGCCGGAAGCAGACGAAGACGAAGTTTCCGACTAGTAATTTATTTCGATTTCGATGCGGCGGTTCTTGCCGCGCCCGTCGGCTGATGCATTGTCGGCAACCGGGCGGCTGTCGCCAAAGCTGACGGCCTGCATGCGCTTGCCATCGACACTTCCATCATTTTGTAAAGATTGTACCACGCTGGACGCGCGTGCGGCGGCCAGGTCCCAATTGTCGCGATATTGCGAGCCGAAGATCAGCGGCACAT
>CAJWBV010000161.1 GCA_913020275.1 uncultured Rhodobiaceae bacterium | reverse complement strand
TAAAAGTTATCGAAATGGCGACCTATATTGCTGCACCCGCCGCCGGCGGCGTTATGGCCGATTGGGGTGCCGAGGTTATAAAAGTTGAACCGCTGGGCGGCTGCCCGATGCGTAATTTCTTTGCAACCGCCATGACGGACGATTATCCGGACAATCCGGTTTTCGCGCTCGACATCGCGGCAAGCGCGCGCTCGCCGTCAACACATCGACCGATGAAGGCACCGATATTGTGCGCAAGCTGGTGGAAGATGCCGATGTGTTCCTGACCAATGTGCGCCCCGGCCAGTTGAAGAAACAGGGCCTCGATTTCGACACGCTGCACGCCATCAACCCGAAAATGATTTATGCCAGCGTCACCGGCTTCGGCCTTGAAGGTGACGAGCGCGATAAGCCCGGCTTTGACACGGCGGCGTTTTGGGCCAAATCCGGCATTGGCTGGATGATGACGCCCAAAGGGGCCTCGCCCGTGCCGTTGCGCGTTGCCGTGGACGACCACATTACCGGCATCAGCACGGCAAGCGGCATTCTGGCCGCGCTGTTGCGGGCGCAAAAAACCGGCAAGGGCACGCTGGTCGAAAGTTCGCTCGTGCGGTCGGGGGCCTATGTCGTGGGTTCGGATTTTTCAACCTTTATGCGCTATGGGCGCATTGCGCGCTCGCGCCCGCGCCATGAAGCCGTGGTGCCGACAAGCAATTTCTTCCAAACGTCAGACGGGCATTGGCTGTTCATGAATTCGCGCCCTGGTGAACCCGATTGGCCAGAAATTATGCGCGCCACGGAGCTGGAGCATCTGGCCGACGACCCGCGCTTTGACAGTTTCCGGAACCGCCGCAAAAACGGGCCGGCACTGGTCGCTGAATTCGACGCCGTATTTGCGCGTTACACGCTGGATGAATGGCAAAAGCGTCTGGATGCCGAAGGCATTATCTGGTCGCCCGTGCAAAGTTTCGAACAGGCACTCGAAGACCCGCAAATGCACGCGGCGGGCGTGTTTGTCGATATGCCGAAAGCCGACGGCGCAAGCTATACTGCACCGGCCTCGCCCATTCGGTTTGGCGATGAAAGCACCGACCCGAAAGGCCCGTCGCCGGAAATAGGCGAGCATACGGACGAAATTCTGGAAATGCTTGGTTTCGATGCCGATGCACGCGCGAAATTACTCGAGGCAAAAATCGTCAAATCAACCTAAGCCGTTGTCGTTGCGTCTTTAAGCGTGCGGCGGTGCAGATAGACATAGCGAAGACCCAGCAGGGTAAATGGTGCCAGCGTGCCCAGAACAATGCCGTCAATAAGGCCCAGCGCACCCCGCCCCATTTCAAAACTCATATACCAGGTCAGTGGTATCATGATGACAATATAGCTCAGAATATGAACAAGCGTCGGATACCATGTGTCGCGCCGCGCCCGTAAAGACATGGCAAAAAGCGACTGGCCGGTGTCAAAAATCAAGGCGATGCTCACATATCCGATCATGGTCGCGGCAAGCCTGACAACGGCGACATCTTCGGTGAACAGTCCGGCGGCAAAGCGCGCATAAAAGTACATAATCAGCGCACCGACCATCATCACGCCGGTTTGCAGGCCAAGCCCGACCCATGCCCAGCGATAAACACGCGCCATATCGCCGGCCCCATAAGCATTGCCGACACTGACCGCCGTTGCCACGCCGAAGCCCAGCCCCATCATGAAAAACAGCGCGAACACATTTATGGTGATGACGTGGGACGCTAGCACAACCGTGCCGAGCAAGCCGCCAAACAATGCGAGCGCATTGAAGGCCGCATTTTCAACTCCCATGGACACGCCCGACGCATAGCCGATGCGCCGCATTTCACGCGCGGCGCGCCAGCCGCAGACCGGTCGGTCGATGCCATATTTGGCGTGGTCGAGAAAAAACCAGACATAGGACAAAATGGCAAAAACCTGCGCCAGCCGCACAATAAAAGTCGCCCAGATTGACCCTTCAGCACCCAGTTCGGGAAAGCCATATATGCCATAGACCAAAACATAATTGGCACCGATATTGATGATATTGGCGAGAATCATAATGACCATGCCGGGTCGCGGGTTGCGCACGCCTTCCAGAAAAAATCCTGTCGTCATATGGATGGCGGCCAACGGCAGGCCCAACCCGGCAATGAAAGAAATGCGCCCGCCTTTTTCCGCCAGCTCCGGTGTTTGGCCAGATAGCAGAAGCAGTGTTTCGCCAAAAGCGCAAATGGCAAACCCCACAAGGCCGATGACAATGCCCCAGGGCAAGGAAAGCCACCAAACCTCGCCGGTTTTTGCCGTATCACCGGCCCCGAAACGGTTGGACACAAGCACAGACGTGCCCATCAGCAGGCCGATCATGACCAGAATGAAGATATTACTCGGCACCATGCCAATGCCGACATAGGCGAGATGCTCAGACGCATAATGCCCGACCATCACCGTATCGGTGATCGACAGCGTAAGAATACCGGTGCGGCTGATAACCACGGGCCACGCCAGCGCGAACAGGTCACGCATATCCTGCAATAATTGGCGCATTATGCGGAGCCCGTTATTTCGATTCCCGTCATGTCGAACTTGTTTCCGGCAAGCCGAAACAGACAATATCCTCAAGTTCGGGTCGTGCTCGTTCGGCAGGTTTTTCGGCGCAAGAACCGAGATAGATAAACCCGGCAATCTCGTCTTCCGCGCCGCCGCCAAGCCGTTCGAGAACATCGCCATTATAGGCCGCCGCACCCGTCAACCATTGGGCGGCAAAGCCTGCGGCACGCGCGGCAGTGATCAACATCATGCATACGGCACCGGCTGAATAAAGCTGTTCACTGCGGGGGATTTTCGGGTGCGCGCGCGGGCACGCCAACACAGCCACAATGCACGGTGCGCGCATGAACTGCCCGCGGGCCGTCTCGACCGCATTCGGCTCGGCATTTGTGACACCGAGCTCGCGCGCGGCGGTTGCCCTCGCAGCAGCGATCAACCGTGAGGCGTCACCGGAAGGGACACCGCATAGGCGAGCGAGTTCGGTAGGGGTTGACGCAAGCGCAATGGCTGCCACAGAGTCGAGATCGTTGGCCATCAGAGCTTCATAGTGTTGAGATAAGT
>CAJWBV010000160.1 GCA_913020275.1 uncultured Rhodobiaceae bacterium | reverse complement strand
CAGCCATGGCTGGCCTTCCATCCACAATGCCACACCGGAGGTGGTGCCGGTCAAAATGACATCGCCCGGATGCAGCGTGCACACGGTTGAGAGATAATTGATCAGCGTCGGGATATCGAATACTAAAAGGCCGGTATTCGAGCTTTGGCGGATTTCACCATTGACGCTGCAGACAAAATCCAGGTTTTCCATGTCCAGTTCGTCCGGCGTCACCAGCGCGGGGCCCATTGGGCAATGGCTGTCCCAGCTTTTGCCCATGGTCATGGTTTGCGAGGCCATCTGCCAGTCGCGAATGGAGACATCATTGGCGACCATGCTCCCGGCGATCACCTCATTAGCGCGCTCTTTTGGCACGCGCCGACAAGTTTTGCCGATTACGATTGCCAGCTCAGCCTCATAATCAAGCTGCTCGGATTCGGGCGGCAGATAAATCGGCGCGAACGGGCCGGTCACGGAGGAGTTTTGTTTGGTGAATAGCATCGGCGTTTTCGGTGTGGCGAAGTCCGGCATAGCCGCCTGCACTTCTTCCAAATGGTCACGATAATTCAACGCCACGGCGAGCACTTTGCCGGGGTGGGGAACCGGCGAATGAAGCTCGACCTCTTTGAGGGCCCAATCATCGCCGGTGGCCGCGCGCGCGGTTTCCATCGCGCTATCGCCAGCGCGCAAAAACGCGTTCATCTCGGTTGGCAGTTCGGGCGCGGCGCGCGATAAATCGGTAATGCTTTCGCCGTTCAACACGCCCAAGCGCGTGCTGCCGCTATGGGTAAAAGTAACCAGTCTCATGCTCGTCCCCCGTTATTTTTCCACCTCAACTGTCCGTTCTTCTTGCAAGGCTGTCAATATAAAATTGACACTATGTCAGTTTTATAAACTGCTCACTATCTGTGATCCGCTCACTGGGCCGCTGTTTTTTGCTCGCGCTTTTGCCCATCGGCCAAAAGGCGCGCAGAAAGCTCTTGTAAATGATGCGCCAATTGGTCCGCCAAGGGGGTTTCGCTGATTTTAAGCGCGGCATAAATCTGCCGGTCGGGTCGCAGTAAGTACCCGCAAACATTGAATTGTTCGGCCATGTCAGAAATAAAATCTTCGTGCTCTCTCAGATCAGCATCATTTGAGCCTGCCTTCGTGGAAAGAGAGATAGTCTGACAGGCGAGCCCGTGATGCGCATCCAGGACGCGTTGCAAATCGGCGCGGCCCGCATCGTCCAGCATAAGCAGGCAAAAACCCTCCGGCAGGAAAGCGTCGAGCTTGTCGGTAATCTCGCCTTTGCAAACCAGCGGTTGCGGGATTTGGCGTCCGGCAGCGCGGTCATCGGCCAAAAGCCCGTCGCCAAGCCGCCATGTCTGCCCGAACTGGATGCCGCTCATCAATTTGGGTACCAGCTTGCCAAGGCGCAAAAACGTGTCGCGCATGAACGCCTTAACCGGGTTGCGGGTTTGAATAATCTCGCCGATTTGCACCGCCTGTTTGATAACCGCGCGCACATGGGTATAGCGCTCGCTGTGATAGCTGTCGAGCAGCGAAGGCGTGTAACGCCCCTGCAGCACGCCGGCCAGCTTCCATGCGAGATTTTCCGCATCGCGCAAGCCCGCACACATGCCTTGGCCTAAAAAGGGCGGCATTTGATGGGCCGCATCGCCCATTAAAAACACGCGGTTGGAGCGCATGTGCGAGGCCAATAGCGCGTGGAATTGATAGACTTTGGAACGCAGAATTTGCCCGTCTTCGGGCCCAATATTGGTTCCCAAATGGCGAAGATAAGGCTGCATCATGGCGCGCACGGCATTTGGGTCTTCCATCGTGGCATAGTCATCGCCCGGATTTATCATAAACTCCCAGCGTATATGCTGGCCGGCACACGGTACCAAAGTGCCCGGCCGCTTGGGGTCGCAAAACTGATAAACATCGCGCGAAAACGCGATATCGCGGTCAAGTTCCCAAGCGACGACCAGCCACGGCTCATCGCATTCGAGGTCTTCCAGGGCAATACCGGCCAGCTGGCGCACCGTGCTGTCAGCACCATCGGCCCCGATGAGATAGCTGGCGGTCACGGATTTCGTCTCGCCGGTTTCGGCGTGGCGCAAACTTATTGCGACATGCGTTTGGGTTTGCTTAAGTGCGGCGACCGCCCAGCCCAGTTCAAAGCTGAGCGTGTCGAAACGCGCGAGATTATCGCGCAAATGGCGTTCGACCAGCGGTTGGCGAAAGAAAATATCAGCCGGCCAACCAGCCGTTTGCGGCAATCGCCCCAGCTCAAAGCGCATTAGCGAGGCCCCGCGCCCATTGACGAAATTCAGCGAATTATTGCTGACGCTTTGGGCCATTACCTTATCGGCAATGCCGATGGATTGGAAAATCCGCATTGTTTCGCCGTCAAAATGTACACCCCGCGGAATGTCAAAAATCTCAGGTGTTGGGTCGACCACCAGCGTGGGGATGTTGTGGTGGCCCAACATATTGGCGGCCATCGCGCCGGTTGGTCCAAAACCGGCAATAACGACATCATAATCAACACGCACACGCTTTTCCTTTTTGGCCGACTCAGCCAGTTTGACCATTAAAAATATTTTCCAGCAGGGTGGCGTCGGCACCGGCCCCGCGCAGCAAAATGCCCAGTGCGCCTTCGACCTCGGCGCGCGACAAGCCGGTTTTGGCGCTGCGCGCCAACAGGCTCAAAATGCCGGCGACATAAATATGCATGAACAGGTCAATTTGCGCGGGTACGAGCGACAGGCTGCCTTCGGCCATGGCGTCCTCAATGTCGCGGCGCAAATTATTCATGCGTAAATGGGTAAAACTCGGATCGGCCCCCATTAGTGCCACCACTGATTTGACGCGTGCCGGCTCGCGCTGCCCGATCTCCACCAAATTGAGCGGAATGCCAGCGACGCGGTGTAGAGCACTTTTGTCTGCTACCCCTTGCGCATCGTAAAGCGCTTCCAGCCGGTCAATTTCGCGGCGGTGTCGTTTTGTTGGGCGGCCATCACCAGCCTGCCGGTTTTCAAAAGCGGGCAGAGTCGACAATTTTGTATTTTCCACTGTCAGTACACTCGGCGCTAAATCATCAAAAAGCAAGGCGGCTTCTTGTGCCGG
>CAJWBV010000159.1 GCA_913020275.1 uncultured Rhodobiaceae bacterium | reverse complement strand
ATGGCAAATGCTTTGCTCGACCGTGTTGGGCAGGGCGCTTCACCTGATGCAAATTCGACCGACACACAAATGCCGGATTGATCGGTGTTGCTGTGGCCATGGACGAATTTGATCTGATGGCGCGTTATCTGATGCCCTTGGCTGCAAACGATGCGGCACGCGGGTTGGCAGATGATGCCGCCGTTTTCGACATACCGGAGGGATTTCAGGGCGTCGTATCTACCGACGCGCTGGTGTCGGGCGTGCATTTTCCATGTGACGCGACAGGCGATGTTGTGGCGCGACGTGCGCTTGGCAGTGCGCTGTCCGATTTGGCCGCTATGGGCGCGACGCCAACGGGCTGTCTATTGACATGGGGCATCGGCCCCGATTGGGAAGATACGTTTTTCACCCGGTTTGCCGATGCGTTTAAGGCTGACCTAAGCACCTATAAAGTCGATTTATGGGGCGGGGATACTGTGCGTGCGGCCACGCCTTTCATATCCGTTTGCGTACAGGGTATTGGCCGAAAGTCGGATCTTTTGAGCAGGTCGGGCGCGCAGGCCGGCGATGCGGTTTATGTCTCAGGTACGATTGGCGACGGGTTTTTGGGCTTGCAGTCTTTCGGCACAGCGACCGGCGGTGACGGGGTTTCGGCTTATGAGGCGCCCGTGCCGCAACTGGCTCTGGGCCAAGCTCTGGCCGGTGTCGCCTCGGCATGTATTGATGTTTCTGACGGGCTGGCGGCAGACCTCGACCATATTTGCCGAGCCTCGCAAATTGCCATGGAGGTGGAGGCGATGGCCGTGCCGCTATCGGCGGCGGGTGCGGCCTATGCCCAAGACCGAGGGCAACTCGGCACTCTTTTGACCGGTGGGGATGACTATCAACTGGCCTTTACCGTTAACGCCGAGAACGAACACAAACTCAAAGACATTGGTCGCATCGCAAATGTCGCGCTGACAAGAATCGGCGCTGTCTCGCAAAGCCCGGAGAAACACTACGCCGCGCGGTTTATGGACGCCAATGGCGCAGAAATCGGTTTTGAAAACCGCGGATACACGCATTTGTAGAAAGTTTTTGCCGAAAACGGTCTGGAAAAGGACTTTTTGTTGCTTTTAAGCCAAATTTCGGGCACTTTCTCGACACTTTAATCAGGGGGAGTGGCGCATCACGCGTCTGTAGTTCCTCGCCAACAATGAGGTAGATCAAATGAGCACTCTAATGTGGCTTATCATCGCGTCTGGCGTTTTGGCCATTGTTTATGGAATTTGGGCAGTACGCAGCATTTTGGCAGCCGATGCCGGCAATGAGAAAATGCAAGAAATTGCCGCGGCTATTCAGGAAGGCGCCAGCGCATATCTGAGCCGCCAATACCGGACCATCGCTATTGTCGGCGTCGCAATTGCGGCGCTGGTGGCTTATTTCCTCGGACTGAAAGTCGCGCTCGGTTTCGTAATTGGTGCCGCGCTATCGGGTCTGGCCGGTTATGTTGGCATGCTGGTCTCGGTGCGTGCCAATGTCCGCACCACACAGGCCGCCAGCACCAGCCTCGCGGCGGGTCTTTCCATGGCCTTCAAATCAGGTGCTGTAACCGGCATGCTGGTCGCAGGGCTGGCGCTGTTGTCGGTCGCGGTCTATTTCTCCATTCTGGTTGACGGGTTTAACCTTGACCCCGATAGCCGTCAGGTTATCGACGCGCTGGTGGCACTTGGGTTCGGCGCCTCGCTCATCTCGATTTTTGCCCGTCTGGGCGGCGGTATTTTTACTAAAGGCGCCGATGTTGGCGGTGATCTGGTCGGCAAAGTTGAAGCCGGTATCCCCGAAGACGACCCGCGCAATCCGGCCACCATCGCCGATAATGTTGGCGATAATGTCGGTGACTGTGCAGGCATGGCCGCTGACCTCTTTGAGACCTATGCCGTGACGATTGTTGCAACAATGGTGTTGAGTTCCATTTTCTTCACCGCCGATACAATGGTTATGATGATGTATCCGCTCGCCATTGGTGCTACCTGCATTGTTACTTCGATCATCGGTACGTTTTTTGTCCGCCTGGGCAGCAGTAATTCAATCATGGGTGCTTTGTATAAGGGCTTTATCGCTTCCGCCGTATTGTCGCTGATTGCGCTCTATTTTGTTACCGATGCCGTGATTGGCCTTGAAACCCAGCGCAATATTGAAGATCAGGTGTTTAACGGCCTCGACCTTTATCTGTGCGGCTTTATCGGCCTGGTCATTACCGGTCTCATTATCTGGATCACCGAATATTATACCGGCGTGACTTATCGTCCGGTCAAATCGGTTGCCGCCGCGTCGGAAACCGGCCATGGCACAAACGTGATCCAAGGGCTGGCGGTTTCAATGGAAGCCACGGCACTGCCGGCACTGGTGATTGTTATTGGTATCATTTCGACCTTTTCGCTGGCCGGTCTGTTCGGTATCGCGATTGCCGTTTCAACCATGTTGGCGCTGGCCGGCATGGTGGTTGCGCTGGACGCCTTTGGCCCGGTGACCGATAATGCAGGCGGTATCGCTGAAATGGCCGAATTGCCCGAAGAAGTTCGTAACACGACAGATGCGCTGGATGCTGTGGGCAACACCACCAAAGCCGTAACCAAAGGCTATGCCATCGGTTCGGCTGGCTTGGGCGCGTTGGTTCTGTTTGCTGCCTACACGCAGGACTTGAAATATTTCACTTCCAATGCGGCCGACTACCCGTATTTCGCCGGTGTTACAACCGACTTTTCCCTGTCCAACCCTTATGTCGTAACCGGCCTGTTCATTGGCGGTTTGCTGCCCTATTTGTTCGGGGCCATGGGCATGATGGCGGTTGGCCGTGCAGGCGGCGCGATTGTTGAGGAAGTGCGCCGTCAATTCCGTGAAAAACCGGGCATTATGAAGGGTGAAGAAAAGCCGGATTACTCGGCTGCGGTTGACCTTCTGACGCGTTCGGCAATTAAGGAAATGATTGTTCCGTCGCTTCTGCCGGTGCTGTCGCCGATTGCGCTTTATCTCATCATTGAACAGATTGCCGGTCGTTCGGCGGCGTTTTCGTCGCTGGGCGCCATGTTGCTTGGTGTTATCGTCACGGGCCTGTTTGTTGCGCTGTCAATGAC
>CAJWBV010000158.1 GCA_913020275.1 uncultured Rhodobiaceae bacterium | reverse complement strand
AGTCATCCAAATCCGTGAAACCATTGATGCGGATTACTTGGTGGAAGGTGATTTGCGGCGCGAAAATGCGATGAATATCAAGCGTTTGCTTGATATGGGCATTTATCGCGGGCTGCGCCATCGCCGAAATCTGCCGGTTCGCGGGCAGCGGACACATACAAATGCGCGCACGCGTAAAGGGCCGGCCAAGGCAATTGCCGGCAAGAAGAAATAGGCAGGCGAGGACAGGTTAGAAAATGGCTACCGAAAAATCCAGAGTTCGCCGCCGCGAACGCAAAAATATCACCTCCGGCATCGCGCATGTGAATTCGACATTCAACAATACGTTGATCACCATTTCAGACGCGCAAGGCAACGCAATTTCGTGGTCTTCGGCCGGTTCAATGGGCTTTAAGGGATCGCGCAAATCGACCCCTTACGCGGCTCAGGTCGCCGCCGAAGATGCCGGCAAAAAAGCCATGGAACATGGCGTGAAAACACTGGAAGTGCATGTGCGCGGACCTGGTTCGGGCCGTGAAAGCGCGTTGCGGGCACTGCAGGCTGCGGGTTTTACCATCACCACCATTCGTGATGTAACGCCGATCCCGCATAATGGCTGCCGTCCGCCCAAACGCCGTCGCGTCTAAAGCGCCGCTCCCAACTCCCGAAACGAGAGGTAAAACCCGTGATACAAAAAAACTGGCAAGAACTCATCAAGCCGACCAAACTGGAAATCATTCCGGGACATGACGCGGCCTGTCACGCACGCATTGTTGCAGAACCTCTGGAGCGCGGCTTTGGCCTTACGCTGGGCAATGCTCTGCGCCGTGTTTTGCTGTCGTCCATTCAGGGCGCAGCCGTCACCGCCGTTCAGATTGACGGTGTGTTGCATGAGTTCTCATCCATCGCCGGTGTGCGCGAAGATGTGACGGATGTTGTGCTGAACATCAAGAAAATGGCGCTTGCTATGCAGACCGAAGGTCCCAAGCGGCTGACGCTGACCAAAAAAGGTCCTGGCGTCGTTACAGCAGGCGATGTTGATGAGGTAGCCAATATTGACGTTCTGAACCCCGACCTTGTGTTGTGCACGTTGGACGAGGGCGCTGAAGTGCGCTTTGAATTCATCGTCAATACGGGCAATGGCTATGTGCCGGCCGAGAAAAACCGTCCGGATGATGCACCTATTGGTCTTATTCCGGTCGATAGCCTTTACAGCCCTGTTCGCCGCGTTTCCTATAATGTGGAAAACACCCGCGAAGGGCAGGTGCTCGATTATGACAAGCTGACCCTCGACATTGAAACAAACGGCACGGTAACACCGGAAGATGCGCTGGCACTGTCCGCGCGTATTTTGCAGGACCAGTTGCAAACCTTCATCAATTTCGAAGAGCCGGAGGTTCGCGTTAAAGAAACCTCGGCCATAGAAGAGGCTGGCTTCTCGGCAGCGCTTTTGAAAAAAGTCGACGAGTTGGAACTGTCAGTCCGCTCGGCCAACTGCCTGAAAAACGACAATATTGTTTATATTGGCGATTTGATTCAGAAGTCGGAGGGCGAAATGCTTCGCACTCCGAATTTCGGACGCAAATCACTCAATGAAATCAAGGAAGTGCTTGCGGAAATGGGCTTGCATCTGGGCATGAATGTCCCGAACTGGCCACCCGAAAACATTGAAGACCTAGCCAAACGGTTTGAAGAGAATTACTAATCATCCGCGCCGCGGATTACGAAGGAGCCGGCCATGCGCCACGGAAAATCAGGACGTAAGCTGAACCGAACCAGCAGTCACCGTAAGGCTATGCTCGGCAATATGGCCGCTGCGCTGATTAAGCACGAGCAAATTATTACGACCTTGCCCAAGGCCAAGGAGCTGCGCCCGTTTGTTGAAAAGCTGGTGACACTTGGCAAAAAAGGTGGACTGAGCGCGCGTCGGCAAGCCTCTGCACAATTGCCGGATGAAGAATGGGCGGCCAAGTTGTTTGAAACGCTTGGCCCGCGCTATGCTGACCGCGCAGGTGGCTATACGCGCGTCATGAAAGCGGGTTTTCGATATGGCGACAATGCGCCAATGGCGGTTATCGAATTTGTCGACCGCGACCCGGATGCGCGCGGCCAAGATAGTGGTCCGGTTCTGGTTGATGAGGATGTCGAAGCCTCCGCTTAATACCCATGGGAACATCTGAACGCTTTGAAAAAAGACACGAGGTTCTACCCCCGTGTCTTTTTGTTTTTCTGTGGCTATTTACGGTTCTCTTGGTTTCTCCCGAAGCGCATGCGCAAAGCGCGCGCGTGGTGCCCGAAAACACCGCTCAGGTTCAACTTTCCTTTGCGCCTGTGGTCGCACAAGTTGTTCCAAGTGTTGTGAATGTCTATGCGCGCCGCGTCGTTCAGCGCCGCCGCGGGTTGTTTGATGACCCGTTTTTCCAGCAATTTTTTGGCGATGATTTTGCCGCCCCCCGCCGGCGCACCCAGCAATCGCTGGGCTCGGGCGTGATTGTTGACAGTGCGGGGCTGATTGTGACCAATCATCATGTTATCGACGGCGCGCAGGAGCTGACCGTCGTGCTGTCTGACCGTCGCGAGTTTAAGGCCGAGCTCGTGCTGGATGATGCGCGCACAGACCTTGCCGTTTTGAAACTGCAAAACCCGCCTTCCGGGCTTCCAGCTCTCGCATTCCGCGACAGTGATGATATTCGCGTCGGCGATCTGGTTTTGGCCGTTGGCAATCCGTTTGGCGTCGGCCAAACCGTGACAAATGGTATTGTGTCGGCCCTTGCGCGCAGTCAGGTCGGTGTTGCCGATTACCAGTCATTCATTCAAACCGATGCGGCGATTAATCCGGGCAATTCGGGCGGTGCGCTGGTCACGCTTGATGGGCGGCTTTTGGGTGTCAACACGGCAATTTTTTCGAAGTCCGGCGGCTCGGTCGGTATCGGTTTTGCTATTCCGGCCAATATGGTGGCGCGCGTTGTGCAGGCCGCGCAGACCGACGGCGAAGTGAAACGACCTTGGCTGGGCGCGAGCTTTCAAAATGCTGGCGCTGACATTGCCGGTGCATTCGGGTTGTCGCGAGCGGGCGGCGCGGTAATTGTCGACTTGCACGAAGCAAGCCCTTTGCGACAGGCTGGGTTGACCAAAGGAGATGT
>CAJWBV010000157.1 GCA_913020275.1 uncultured Rhodobiaceae bacterium | reverse complement strand
AGAGTATCTTAAACTAGTCGAGAATTTTATTAAAGAAGATCATTCTAAAGATTTTAGACTCACTTATCGGTCTGAGAGTGGACGAAGATCAGGAGTCAGAAGGCCTGGATCTATCTCTGCATAATGAACGAGGCTACATCCTTTAAATCTCTCCCTCTGGAGCCCGTCTTAAGTTTTCGTTTAGGCGGGCTCTTTCTCTTTCTCACTACGATGTATTTTAAACCGATAACATCCGCATACTTAAAAGTATTAGGGTTTGAAGAGAACCTTAAAAGTTTAGGTCAACGCATATTTGTGTCATGAAGGCAATTCATATGCCACTCCTCCCATCTCTTTGCCATCCACTCGACTTTCTCAGGGTAACGGTTGGCGAGATTATGACATGACGAATACCGATAATTTAAAGGCCACCTTAATGTCTTCCGGTTTAAAACCTGAACAAGTCGAAGGCTTTCAAGAATATGTTGAAAATGATGGCCCTCGTGACTTACAAAGGTTTAAAAAAGAAGCCGAAGAAACGGGTGCCGTCGGCGTTCCGCACTTAGCCTTCGACTATAAAGACAGAAAAGTAGGAATGTTTGGACGGGAGCATTTAGGACTTATACGACACACTATGCAACAGTTAGGATTGGCCAGAAGTAGCAAAGTGAATTGGGAAGTTTCCCACTATTGGTTCGCTGAGTAGTTGGGTAGTTTATAAAATCATCCCCTTAACCCACTCAATTTCTGCATGACGCTAAATATCAATTGTTCAGCAGGGTTAGTTCGAATTGGCAATGGAGGCTCCGCTAATTGTAATATTTGCTTGCCCACATTATCACCATTGAAGATGCGCGTTTTGAGGCCTATCGGAAAAATGCTGATTTCATCCAGCGATATATTTTTCCGGGCGGAATGTTGCCAAGCCCCACCAAAATAAAGGAAGCGGTGCAGGTGGCGAACTTGCGCCTTAGCAATCAGAAAGATTTTGCCAAAGATTATGCCGAAACCCTTGCCCGTTGGCGGCAACAATTTCTAAAAGCATGGCCGGACATACAAACCATCGGCTTTGACCGCCGGTTCAAAAACATGTGGGAATATTATCTGGCCTATTGCGAAGCCGGTTTTTCAACCGGCAGTATTGACGTCTCGCATTTCACTCTTGACCGCCCAGCTTGATCAGTTGCGGCTGGTTGCACCGCCTACAAGCCGCGTGTAGACCCCGCGCGGCAGCAAATTGATGAGGCGAAGTAGAAAACTGAAGCGTCTCGGGAACGCAATATGCGCTTGGCCCTTTTCCAGCCCATTGGCGATACGCCGCGCCGCGTCTTCGGCAGAAATAATGAACGGCATGGGGAATGTGTTCACATCAGTGGCCGGTGTTTTCACAAAACCGGGCGCAATCATGGAGATTTTGACGCCATGTTCGGCCACATCCATTGCCAGCGACTCGCCCAGATTGAACAATGCGGCCTTGGTTGCGCCATAGGCCGCGGAGGTCGGCAAGCCGCCATAGCCCGCAACTGATGACACGATCGCAATGCGCCCGGCCCGCCGCGCGCTCATCAATGGCACAAGCGGCGCAAGACAATTGACCGTGCCGCCCAGATTGACCGCGAAAGACCGATCGAATATGGCGGCGTCAAATTCGGGAAAATTTGTCGGCAGATAAATACCGGCATTCAACACGGCAATATCAATCGGACCTAAATCACACTCAATGGCTTCTACTAGTGTTGCCATGCCCGCGCGGTCGGTAATGTCGCCGGCAAAGGCGTGAATACTCGTCACACTGTCCGCCAGCTCCCCTAGCGCGCCCTCATTGCGCGCAGTTGCGGCAACTACATAGCCGCGCGCAGCAAGTTCGCGGGCAAGCGCGGCACCAATGCCTGAGCTTGCGCCGGTGATCCAGACACATGGGGGATTTGCTGCCTCTGCCGTCATTCGTCAACCTCAACTGCGCGCCATGCTGATTTTGGTGGAATTTTTGACGGCGACACAGGGCGATAGGACAACACCCCACCGCGCGAAAACTCGGTGCGCACCCAGCGACCGCCTTCTGTATACCAAATGTCGATTTCAAGATTGCCGGTCAGACGGAAACGGTGCGCCTCTACCGAACCGATTATATCGGGCACTTGTTCGGCCCCCAGATACGCCACCTCGACCTCCAACAGACGTCCGTCCTGCGAACTGATCAGGTTTTGCTGGCGTACGAAGTTCGGGTCGAAATAGCTGGTCGACATAATCGGCAACACCAGATCGCCCTCATATCGTGATCCGCGCCCTAAATAGTCGTCATCCTTCAACGCCAAATCGACAAAAGCGGGTTTGCCATTATTATCCGTTTTTGAAACCAGCGACTGCAACACACCTTCGCGCCATATTTCGGTATTATGATGGGTGTAACCAAAAAGCGGAATAAAACCTAGCCGAACGTCAAGCTCGATATGAATATCCACCCTAACCTCACCGCCATTGCGCGTGAACTGAATGTGGTGGAAGCCGATGCGCTTGTCGTTACGGAACACTTCATAGGCCAGCACATTGTCAGCCGGAATGCCGCTTTGCCAGTCGCGCGACACCGGATCCGCGCCATAGGCGGGATGCAACAGAGCAAAAAATACCAAAAGGGCGTGGAGGGATTTAGCCAAAAAAGTCGCGGGCAACACGGCCAAAACTATCGGTGAAACGCAATGCGCCATCATTAACAGCCAGGCATATGCAGTCTTCGTCGCCTTCGGCACGTGGGCGGTGCTGGATGTGTTGGTCGGCCAGCGCGAGTTGGCCGCGCTCGTAAAGCCGGTTGCCGTCGCGGAAAGCACCGCGCAGAACCAAAGTCGCTTCAATGCCCTTATGCGTGTGGCGGGGGGCTGCTTTGCCGGGCTTGATTTTCAGCAATTTAACGCGCTCGTCATCGTCACCAATGCCCAGCGACAATTGCCGGACACCGGGATAGGCAAAACGCCAACGCTGGTCCTCAATCGGGTGGTCAAGCACGGCACGCAACGGCGCCGGCAAGTCGTTATTGGTTCCAACGACGCTTTCGGCATTGCCGTTGGCGGCATAATTCGCTTCGTCGGGATCGGGAGCGTCGAGACGCGCCATCAGAGAAATAAGAGCATCCTCCGACATCTCCACAGTCTCAGCATCGTCAAGCATGA
>CAJWBV010000156.1 GCA_913020275.1 uncultured Rhodobiaceae bacterium | reverse complement strand
TTCAGTTTGCCTAACATCAGAGCGCCATCGGCCCATAAATTTTCGGTCACTTTACTCTCATAAGTCGGCGTAAAGTCGCCCAGAATATTTGAACACGCTGTCGTGCGCACACCGTTTGTGCAGAACAAATCCTTCACGCCAATGGGGAGGCCTTCCAACGGTCGGGCATCGTCTGTGCCGAGGCGCGCGTCCGATTCGTCGGCGGCTTCCAGCGCCCTTTCTGGCGTTTGCAAAATATAGGCGTTGAGTTTTTCCGAAGCCGCCACGCGGTCGACAAAGCTCTGCGTCAGTTCACGCGCAGAAAATTTTTTGGCGCGCAAGCCGTCGCGCGCTTGCGAAAGCGTCAGCGCCGTCAGCTCAGTGTCCTGGCCCATCTACTCAACCACCTTCGGAACGGCGAAATAGCCGTCATCTTTTTCCGGCGCATTGGCCAGAATGTCTTCCGGATACCCGCCATCGGTCACGGCATCGGCGCGGGCCTTTATCTGCATTTCAACGGGACTGGTATAGGGTTTGACATCCGTTGTGTCGACTTCCGACAATTGTTCGACAAACCCAAGTATGGCGCTCAGCTCGCTGGCAAGCGCCGGCAATTTTTCATCATCCACCTGAATGCGTGCAAGGCCGGCAATGCGGCGAACCATGTTTTCATCTACTGACAATCGACCCGTTCCTTGTAACTAATATTGTGCGCGAAGCGGCGCGGCGAAACTAGCAAAGCCACAAATCGTCCGCAAGCGACGCCGCCCCGATTTTCTCGTCTTATCATCCGCAATAAAAAATGCCAGCCCGATTTAAGTATGCTATTCACTGGCCATGCCCGTTATCGAAGACGCAACCTCTCTGCCGACCTATTTAAACGCCGGCCAGCGCCTATTGGGGCTTGATTTGGGCACGAAAACAATAGGTTTGGCCATTGCCGACACGCGCCATCAAATCGCCACCCCGTATGACACCATAAAACGCACCAAATTTGGCGCCGATGCAGCGCAGCTTGAGGCGGTGATTGATGCGGAAAATATCGGCGGGCTGGTGTTGGGTCTGCCGCTCAATATGGACGGGTCGGCAGGCCCGCGTGTTCAAGCCACCCACGCCTTCATACGCAATCTTGCGGCGCGCGAGAGTTTCCCCGACTTGCCGGTGCTGTTATGGGATGAGCGTTTGTCGACCGCCGCTGTCGAACGCACGCTCATTGACGCCGACACCAGCCGCGCCAAACGCGGCGCGGTCATCGACAAAATGGCAGCGGCATTTATCCTACAAGGCGCGCTGGACAGATTGCACGCCTGAACCTGAGCAAATTCACTTGCCACGACTCGGTTCTGCGCCTATACAATCAGGTTTTAATGACTTCGTCGGCATTAAATTTCACCTTCCCGTTCCGAGACTTGCTCGGCATCGAGGGGCTATCTGCTTCCGACATTACCAATCTTCTCGATCTGGCTGACACTTATGTCGATTTGAACCGTCAAATTGACAAGAAAACCGACGTTTTGCGCGGTCGCACCCAGATTAATCTGTTTTTTGAAAGTTCAACCCGCACGCAAAGCTCTTTTGAGCTTGCCGGAAAGCGCCTAGGCGCGGATGTCATGAATATGAGCGTGTCGTCATCGGCACTGAACAAGGGCGAGACGCTGCTTGATACAGCTGTCACGCTGAACGCCATGAACCCCGACCTGTTGGTTATACGCCATGGCGATAGCGGGGCCGTGGCACTGCTGGCGCAAAAAGTCTCCTGCGCCGTTTTGAACGCAGGCGACGGCGCACACGAGCACCCAACCCAAGCCCTGCTGGATGCGCTGACCATAAGGCGGCGTTTGGGAAAATTAAGCGGCCTCAAAATCGCGATTTGCGGCGACATTACCCATTCTCGAGTGGCGCGCTCTAACCTGCTTTTGCTCAACGCCATGGGCGCGCAGGTTAATCTGGTCGGCCCGCGCACATTGATACCGGCAGATGCCGAGCGGCTGGGCGCAAACATATTCCACTCCATGCGCGAGGGGCTTGAAGATTGCGACATTGTAATGATGCTGCGGATACAGAACGAGCGCATGCAGGGCGCACTCATCCCGTCAGTCAGAGAATATTATCACCTTTACGGGCTGAACCGCGAAAAGCTGGGCTTCGCAAAACCTAATGCACTGGTGATGCACCCGGGACCGATGAACCGCGGCGCGGAAATTGACAGCGAACTGGCCGATGATACCGAAATAAGCCTCATACGTGATCAGGTCGAAATGGGCGTGGCCGTGCGCATGGCGGCGTTGGAGGCACTCGCCGCCAATCTGCCCAATATGATGCAAAGCGGGGGCACCGGCTAATGTCTGAGCCCGAACGCGCTTTTATCAATGCCCACCTGATTGACCCGGCTCAAGAGCTTGACACAAATGGCAGCTTGCTGGTGCGTGACGGCAAGATTGCCGCCATCGGCACGGATATTGAAATTCCCGATACTGCTGAGACATTGGACTGCACGGGGCTTGCCATATTGCCGGGCCTGATTGACATGCAGGTGTTTACCGGCGAGCCGGGTGAAGAACACCGCGAGACACTTGCCACAGCCTCGCATGCAGCAGCTGCAGGCGGGGTGACGCATATGGTTGTCATGCCCAATACCACACCGGTAATTGACGATGCGGCGCTTGTGGATTTCATCAGCCGGCGCGCACGCGGTACAGCCACAGTACGCGTGCACCCGATGGCGGCCATCACCAAAAACTGCGAAGGCCAAATCATGACCGAGTTCGGCCTGCTGCGCGAGGCCGGCGCCGTGGCCTTTACCGATGGGGATCGCGCGGTGATGAACGCACTGACCATGCGGCGCGCGCTCTCCTATGCGTCGAATTTCGACGCACTGATCGTCCAACACGCATTGGATCAGGATTTGCAAAGCGCCGGTGTCATGCATGAGGGCGAATTGGCAACCCGCCTCGGCCTCACCGGAATTCCGGTCGCGGCGGAAACCGCAATTATCGACCGCGATATCCGGCTCGTGGAACTGACCGGCGCACGCTATCACATTCACCAGATTTCCTCCGGCGAAAGCGTTGAAGCCGTGCGCCAAGCCAAAGCGCGCGGTCTGGCGGTGAGTTGCGGCGTATCCGCGGCGCATCTGATGTTGAACGAAAACGATGTCGAAAATTACCGCACTTT
>CAJWBV010000155.1 GCA_913020275.1 uncultured Rhodobiaceae bacterium | reverse complement strand
GGCTTTCACAAAACACCTGGAGCTGCGCTGCAGCCACGGCCGAGGAGTACACCGGCCGTGCGTGGGACGCAACGTCAAGGGAGTGTCATGCAGCAAGGAGAGCGCCGCCTACACGCCACGACAGGCGGAGGCGTGGGGCTGCAGTGGCCCTGACGGCGCCGAGCTGTGCGCCAAGCTCGAGGCCAACTTGGGCGGCATCAAGGGCATGGAGGGACTTCCCGGGGTCATCTTCATCGTCGACACCAACAAGGAGCACATCGCCGTCGCCGAAGCACGGAAGTTGGGCATCAAGATCGTGGCCGTCGTGGACAGCAATAGCGACCCCGAAGGCATCGATTTCCCCATCCCCGGCAATGACGACGCCATCCGCGCCATCCGCCTCTTCACGAGCCGAGTCGCCGACGCGGTGCTCACCGGTAAGCGCCAGCACACGGGCCGCTTCAACGCCAACCAGGGCAACGCCGACATGGAAACGGCGATGTTGGGCGAGCAAGAGGGCGATCCCGAGGTCTCCATCAAGCCCACGGGCATGGAGATGCCGGCCCCCGAAGCCAGCGCGACCCCCGACGCCCCGCTGGGCGCCGAAGAATAGAGATTCCACACCACTCCTACACCTACATTCGATGAGGTAAGAAAATGGCGATTTCCGCGAAGATGGTCGCTGAGCTCCGACGTAAGACCGGCGCCGGCATGATGGACTGCAAGAAGGCGTTGTCCGAAAATGGCGGTGATCTGGAGCAGGCCGTCGATTGGCTGCGCACCAAGGGCCTTGCCGCCGCCGCCAAAAAGGCCGGCCGTGTGGCCGCCGAAGGTCTCGTCGCGGTTGCCGTCGACGGCAACAAGGGCGCCGTCGTCGAGGTCAACTCGGAAACCGACTTCGTGTCGCGCAACGAGCAGTTCCAGGGCTTTGTCAGCGATATCGCCGGCTTGGCGCTGGCCGATGGTGCAGCGCGCGCGCGTGACATTGCGAGCGGGGTCATGGAAGAAGTGCGCGCCGCCGTCGGATTTTTGCAAAAACCGTAAAATAAATCGGGCTTGTTTGCGCGGCCTGAAACATGCGACCATTGCTTCATGGACATAAGCCAGCACTTGCAACGCAAATTTCTTGTGGTCGTCGACGGCACGCCGGAGGCGCATGCGGCTTTGCGGTTTGCCGCGCGGCGGGCGCATGGCACAGGCGGCAAAGTGGCACTTTTGCTGGTGCTGGAGCCGGGTGGTTTCGAGCACTGGTTGGGGGTTGAAAGCCTGATGCGCGAAGACGCCCGCATTGAGGCGGAACGCGTGCTGGCCGAATGCAGCGCCATGGTCGAAATGCTGGGGGGCGAAAAGCCCAAGACGCATATTCGCGAAGGCAAGCTGAGCGAGGAAATCAACCGGCTGACGGATGAAGACCGCACCATCTCCACCTTGGTACTGGCCTCGGGTGTCAGTGCCAATGGGCCGGGGCCGCTGGTCTCGGCATTGGGCACGGGCAAATCGGACTTTCACGTGCCCGTTACCGTTGTGCCCGGTGATCTGTCAGATGACGAAATTGACGCGCTGACTTAACGATCGGTTAAAAAAAGCGATAAAACGCGCTATATGATGGCGACAAGCAATCCGAAGTGGAGACACACATGTTTATCCAAACCGAAGCGACACCAAATCCGGCGACCCTGAAATTCATGCCGGGGCAGGCCGTGATGGGCGCGCAACCGCCGGCCGACTTTCCCAATGCCGAGGCCGCTAAAGCCTCGCCACTGGCCAGCGCGCTGTTTGCACTTGAGCATGTGACGGGCGTGTTTTTCGGTGCGGATTTCATCACCGTCACCAAAGACGATGCCGAATGGCAGCATATCAAACCGGCGATTTTGACAATGATCATGGATCACTTTGTTGCCGGCTTGCCGGTTATGCATGCGCGAGAAGTCGCAACTGCCGCGCAAGAAGACGAAGCCGGGCCCGATGCGGAAATTATCGGCGCGATCAAGCAATTGCTCGACACGCGCGTGCGCCCCGCCGTTGCGCAAGATGGCGGCGATATTGTTTTTCACGGCTATCGGGACGGCGTGGTATCGCTGCATATGCGCGGAGCCTGTGCGGGCTGCCCCAGCGCGACGGCCACGCTCAAGCACGGTATTGAAAATCTGCTCAGACATTACATCCCCTCGGTCACCGAGGTGCGGGCGGTGATGTAATCAAACGGAGGGCCCATGACACAATCTGCCGAGCCAAAATCTGCTGAGCCACAATCTGCCAAACACGAACCGCTCGACGCGGCCGCGCTGGAGCGCATTTTTCTCGCCGGTCGCACACATAATGCGTGGCAAAACAAACCCGTCGCGCCGGCTTTGCTGACGCAGCTTTATGATTTGATGAAAATGGCTCCGACCAGCGCAAATTGCTCTCCGGCGCGGCTGGTTTTCGTTGCCTCGGCGGAAGGCAAGGCGAAGCTGTTGCCGCATCTTATGGAAGATAACCGGAAGAAAACCGAAACGGCACCCGTCTGCGTGATCCTCGGCTATGACACGCGATTTTACGAATTATTGCCGCAGCTTTTTCCGCATAATCCCGATGCCGTGAACTGGTTTGCCGGCAGCGCCGAATTTGCCGAACAAACGGCGTTTCGCAACAGCTCATTGCAGGGCGGGTATTTGATGTTGGCGGCGCGCGCGCTGGGTCTTGATGTCGGGGCCATGTCGGGTTTTGATCCGGCAGGCGTCGATGCGGCGTTTTTCCCCGACGGACGGTTTAAAACCAATTTCCTGTGCAATCTCGGTTATGGCGATCCAGCGGGTCTTTTCCCGCGCTCGCCGCGTCTGGCGTTTGATGACGCATGCGAGATTGTCTGACGGCGACGCGCGCGTGATGCCCGATACCGTTCTGGCCTGCGACACCACCCAAGGCGCATGTTCGGCCGCCCTTTGGCATAAGGGTGCAGTGGTGGCCGAGCGTCTTATCAAAATGCAACGCGGTCATGCCGAAGCGCTCTTGCCGGCCCTTGCCGAAATAAAGCGCGAGGCTGCTGATATCTGGGCACAAATTGACGTGCTGGCCGTGACGGTCGGCCCCGGTACCTTTACCGGTGTGCGGGTTGGGCTATCGGCCATGCGTGGCCTGTCTCTTGCTATGGGCGTGCCGGTGGCGGGGTTTGGGACCTTGCATATTATGGCCT
>CAJWBV010000154.1 GCA_913020275.1 uncultured Rhodobiaceae bacterium | reverse complement strand
CGCTTGTTGCCGTGGTCGGCGGCGCAAAAATTTCAACCAAACTTGAGCTTATCGGTAACCTTTCGCGCAAAGTTGACACGCTGATTATCGGTGGCGGCATGGCAAATACTTTTCTGGCTGCGCAAGGCATAGAGATCGGCTCATCTTTATGCGAAATGGGTATGCTGGATACCGCGCGCGCCATCACCGCCCAGGCGGAAGCAAACGGGTGTCGCATTTTATTACCCAGGGATGGCGTGGTAGCATCGGCCTTTGCCGAGGGGCAAACCGGCACACAGGTTGACATAGCCCATGTGCCCGACGACCAAATGATACTTGATGCGGGCCCACAGGCCGTCAAAGACATATGTGCCGCATTTGACGACGCCCAGACACTCATCTGGAACGGGCCGCTGGGTGCATTTGAAATCGCGCCCTTTGACGTGGCAACATCTGCCGCCGCGCGCCATGCGGCCGAACTTACCAAGGCGGGCCGTCTTAAATCCGTTGCCGGTGGCGGCGACACGGTCGCTGCACTGAACCATGCCGGTGTGGCGGATGATTTTTCCTATGTGTCCACGGCGGGGGGCGCATTTTTGGAATGGCTTGAAGGCAAAAAGCTTCCGGGGGTGGAAGCACTGACTGAACAAGAGGAGACAGGCAAATGAACAAGCAGGCACTGGAAACAATCGCGCAGGCAATGGTGACGGACGGCAAAGGCATTCTTGCCGCCGATGAAAGCACGGGCACCATCAAGAAGCGCTTTGACAGTATCAATGTCGACTCGACCGAAGATAATCGCCGCGATTATCGCGAAATGCTTTTCCGGACGGAAGATGCCATGCGCGAGCATATTTCCGGTGTCATTTTGTTTGATGAAACCCTGCGCCAAAAGGCTGCCGACGGCACCCCACTGGCGCAAGTTATCGCGGATACAGGAGCCCTGCCCGGCATCAAAGTCGATGCCGGAGCCAAGCCAATGGCCGGACATGACGGCGAAATGGTCACGGAAGGGCTGGATGGCTTGCGCGACCGCCTGAACGAATATCATGCGCTTGGTGCAAAATTTGCAAAATGGCGCGCGGTTATCAACATTGCAGACGGCCTGCCAAGTGCGGCCTGCCTCGCCGCCAATACGCATGCGCTGGCGCGCTATGCGGCGCTGTGTCAGGAGGCCGAAATTGTTCCGATTGTCGAGCCGGAAGTCATTATGGATGGCACACATACGGTTGAGCGGTGTTACGAGGTGACGACCGCGGCGCTGACGTCGCTTTATGAGCAGCTTGGGCAACAGGGCGTGCATCTGGAAGGCACGATTTTGAAACCCAATATGGTCGTTTCGGGAACTGAAAATTCGGTTCAGGCCGGCCTTGAGCAGGTGGCGGAAATGACGCTCGATTGCTTCCATAAATGCGTGCCGGAAGCCGTGCCCGGCATTGTGTTTTTATCCGGCGGCCAGTCTGACCATGACGCAACGGCCCATCTTGATGCCATGAATAAAATCGGTGGTTTGCCGTGGAAGCTCAGTTTTTCCTATGGGCGCGCGCTGCAGGCCGCACCCCTCAAGGCTTGGGGCGGTAAAGCTGAAAACACCGCCACAGCGCAAGCCGCGTTCGCCCATCGCGCCAAAATGAACGGGCTTGCTGCGCGCGGTGCTTGGTCGGCCGACATGGAATAAATCTCAGGCGTCTGATTTATAGTCCGGCGCACGAGCACCGAACAGAAATTCCTTATTGCCTTGCGGCCCGACAATCGGGCTTGGAACAATTTCGTGCCCCTGCCAGTCGGGAAATGTCTCGGCGAACCATGCGGCAAAGTCATCGCACACGCGCGCATGCACGCCCGGGTCGCTGACGACACCGTTTTTGCCAATCGCCGCGCGACCTGCCTCGAATTGCGGTTTGATCAGCGCAACCATCCACCCGCCGGACACCAATAGCGACATGGCGGGCGGCAGCACAAGCGACAGGCGAATAAAGCTGACATCACAGACAAGGCAATTGAGCGGGTGTTTAGCCCGTAAGCCAATTTGATCGCGCGTCAGCCCCCGCGCATTCACGCCTTCCAAATTGGTGACGCATGGGTGGCCGCGCAGATCCGGGTGCAATTGGTCATGGCCAACATCAACGGCATAAACATGCGCTGCGCCGCGTTTCAATAAAACATCCGTGAAACCGCCTGTCGAAGCGCCCAGATCAATCGCGCATTTTCCTTCAGGATTGTATCCGAACGCATCCAGCCCATGCGCCAGTTTGAGACCGCCGCGCGACACGAAATTATGACCGGCGCCGCTCACATTGATGTCAGCTTCTTCTTCGGTGGCGTGCGCTGTGCGTGTCACCACCTGTCCGTTGACCTTTACATGACCGGCTTTTATCGCTGCCGTTGCGCGCGCCCGACTTTCAAAAAACCCACGCGTCACCAATAAAGTATCAAGGCGCGTTTTGCCTGAATTTAACGGGTTCACGTCAAGCGCGTTTTGGCAATGTCGGTTGCGCCGCACCCTTGCCCATGAGCTCGCAAACGCGTGCGAAAATCTGTTCGGCATTCAACCCGGCCTCGTCATACATTTTGGCCGGTGTGTCATGGTCAATATAGCTGTCGGGCAACACCAAGGAACGGAATTTCAAACCATTATCCAAATGGCCCGCATTGGTCAGAAAATGCGCCACATGCGATCCAAAGCCGCCGATTGCACCTTCTTCGATTGTGAAAAATGCCTCGTGCTCACCAGCCATACGCGCAATCAGCTCACCATCCAGCGGCTTCATGAAGCGCGCGTCGACAACGCTTGTGCGCCAGCCTTCGGCATCCAGCCTTTCGGCGGCCTGCACAGCCTGTTCCAGCCGCGTGCCATAGCTCAACAGACATATACGGCCACCTTCACGGATGACGCGGCCCTTGCCAATTTCCAGCGGCGTGCCGCGCGCGGGCAAAGCCAGTCCGACAGCTTCGCCACGCGGATAGCGCACAGCTGACGGGCCTTCATCATAAAGGGCTTGTGTCGCCACCATATGCATCAACTCTACCTCATCGGCAGCCGCCATCAGCATCATGTTCGGCACCGTGCCCAAATAGGCCGGATCAAATGCGCCGGCATGGGTTGGCCCGTCGGCACCGACAAGGCCAGCCCGGTCTATGGCAAAACGCACAGGTAAATTCTGCAACGCCACATCATGAATAACCTGATCATATGCCCGCTGA
>CAJWBV010000153.1 GCA_913020275.1 uncultured Rhodobiaceae bacterium | reverse complement strand
CCACGCCACCCAGCGCGCCCGTGACCGGACATAGAGGCTGCCAGTCATTCAGCCGCAACCCACGCGCCGTCCATCCGGCTTCCAGCGGGGCGTGACGCGCCTTGTCGAGCCAGACGCGCGCGCGCGCCTCATTTTCTTCTGCGGTTTCAATATCGGCCATGAGCTGACACAGGCGCCGGTCGGGATTTTCCAGATAGGGTTCCAGCAATTTGCGGGCAAAACTGTAGCGCCGCGCCGAGCACGCAACGCGGGCGCGGAAAATATGCGCCTCAATATGCTTGTCATGCCCGCGCACCATTTGGGCCGCAAGCCGCAAACGGCTTGCCGCAGGCTGGTCGGCATGGGCGGCGAGCCAGGCATCACCCAAATTCGGATGCGGGCAGCGTGCCCAGGCATCGCGTAATGTTTTGCGTGCTTTGCGGTGATTGCCGGCGCGCGCCTGCAATTGCGCCTTGAGCGCCGTTGCGGGCACCAAATCGGGTGCGGCGGCACTGGCCTGTTCTGCTTTTTTAAGTGCAAGTCGGCGCGCCTCGGCATTATCATCGATCGTCAGCGCCTGGGCGGCTGCCGCATGAATGACCGCACGGCGGGCATTAACTTTTTTGCGCCCCGCGCCACTGCGTGCCCATTGGCGCAGCCAACGCTCGGCCGTGCCCCAATCACCATGTTGGACAGCGAGTGCCATCAGTCCTTCAAGTGCCCATGAAGCCTTGGCGTCTTGCGCCAATGCCCGATGCGCCAGCGCTTCGGCTTCCGACGGGTCTTGCATACGCGCCAAATAAAATAGCCCTTCAAGACCCAGCTTAGAGATTGCCGGATTTTTCGGGTCGCCTGCCATCAGGCGATATTTACCTTCGGCGGCAGCGGCGTCGCCCGACAAAAGATCGGTTTGCGCGGCAACCAGCAGGGGCAGAGGCTCGTGCGGCAATTTGCGACGTGCCAGATCTACTCCGGCGCGGGCACCTTCGGCATCGCCGCGCGCCAAAGCCATTAACGCCTCGGCCAAGGCTTGTGTGCCCATGCGTTGACGCGCCATGGTGCGGCGGGCGTGCAACCGCGCGGGCAGGTGCCATAAGTATTGCGCCATCAGGACCACGATGACAAGAACGGTTGCCGCCGCCAGCAACGCGCCGACCGCCACCGAGAGCTCGGTTGCCACATCAAACCCCATCAGCGTGACGCGCAAGCGCCCCTCCAGCCCGGCCACCAGCACAGCAAGGATGCTTAGAGCCGCCAAAACAAATAATGTCAGGATAAACTTGCGCATGGGGTTCTATTCCGGTTCGCGCACGGGGAAAGCTTGGCCGGCATCAACGTCTGGTAGGCGTGCCATGACCGGCGCCATCGTGCGCCACAGTGCCAGATCATCGCGCCACTTGAGCAAAGTCGTCGGCGTGTCGGTTCTGCTTGCAAGTATCTCGTCGACCAACCGAAGTGCCGCATCGGGGCGGTCGGCCAGCAACGCATTTAAAATGTCGTGTTGCACGTCGGCAACCTGCGCAAGCAATTGTGGGCGCACCTCAACCAGAGCGCCCGCATTGCGCGTCAGCCAGGCCAGTGCCGGCGGCAGGGGTTGTGGCCATGTCTGATTGGCTTTTGAGTCATTCTCCAGCAGGTCCGAAAGACGCCGTGCCAGATGGTTTGCATCGTAAAATCCCTCTTGCCCATAGCGGCGCAACAGGCCCATGTCTTCCGGCGCGATCCAGTCCGGATCGACATCGCGCAGCAGAGCCTGATAGGGGCGGCCTGTGCCGAGCGTGAGCATTAATGCGGCGCGGCGTCCAAGCCGGTCCACCTCTCCGACGGCCGTGCCGTCGCGCAATTGCCCCAGCGCGGCGGTAAGTTTGCGTTCGGTATAGCGCAACTTTTCCTCCAGTGTTTCAATCTGCGCCTGCAGCTTTGCCTCATCGGCTGTTGTGTCGGGTGTTGCTTCGGGCGTTTCTTCGGCAATGGGGCCCTGCATGCTGTCCGGTTTGGCTTCCGATGTGGTGCCCGTCGCGACCGTATCGGTTTCCGTCGGGATTGCTCCGGTGAAAATAGTTTGCGGCCCGCCGCCCAGCACAAATGCACCCACACCCGCAGCCACAAACAATGTAATGAGCAAAATCCGGCGCCAGTGAAGCGGCATCACCAGCGTACCCAGCAGACGCAGGCGGTCGACCAAAAACGATCCGGCTTGATGGTCAATCATCGGCGGAATTTTGAAATAGCGGCGGCCGCCGCCACGCATGGTCGCTTCGCCATGGGCGGCCTTGTCGCCGTTCGAAGTCTCTCCGGAACGTGCCATACCTTTATATTGGTGTGATTTTCCGTTTGGCGCAATTGCCGCCTAGCTATCAGCCGCCGCATCAATACAGTCAAAAATATGTGCGTCATCGGGAAACCCTGCCACATGGGTTGGCGCGCCTGCCGCACGCGCAATATCCCCAACACCCGCCGACAGGCAGAAGGCTTGCAGAGCACTCGAATCCACACTTGCGGCGCCGGCCAAACGGTAAAAAATCTCGGCACTGCGTTTTGAATATAAAATGACCCCGTCCAGAGCCTTGTCGCGCAGGGCGGCCACAGCAGCCGGCGGCAAACTGGTTGCGGCGCGCGCTTCATACAGCACTGCGCGCCGTGCGGCACATCCCGCCGCTTTAAGCGTAGCGACCAAGTCGCCGGCCTGATCGCGCCCCGATATATGCAATATAGGCCCTTCCGGGCAATCATCTGTAATGGTATTTGCCAATGATACGACATCGCCACCTGCAATGTGCACATTGGTAAACCCAATGGCAGCGAGCGCCGCCGCCGTTTGCGGACCGACAGCATAGGCCGGCAGATGCCGGGCGACGGACGCAAAAGGCCCGAATGCGCGCACGCCATTGGCGCTGGTGAAGGCAAGCCCTTTCACATTTGTCAGCTCGGGTGCGGCGTCGGGCTTTGTCACAATTTCAATGACCGGCGCGCAGATGACGCTGTGTCCGCGCGTTTCCAGCTCGGCGGCCAGCGCCTGCGCGTCCGCGACCGGGCGCGTGACCAGAAGGCGCATCAGGCGGTCACCAGATGCGGCGCGCGCGCGCGCAACTCTGCGGCAAGCTGTGCGCCTGCGGCCCCGGCCGCATTAAGGTCTGCCGGGTCGAACCGGCACATGCTTTCCACAAATTCCGTGCCGTCTTCGGCCAGCAAACGCCCGTGCAAA
>CAJWBV010000152.1 GCA_913020275.1 uncultured Rhodobiaceae bacterium | reverse complement strand
AACGATCCGCAAGGTGGGAATGCCGGCCTTGCATTTATTGTGCGCGATTTGGATGATGCGGCGCCGGCTGAAAAGTCGCGGCTTTTGCATATGGCATTGCAGCAGGCGAGGGCCGACGGCACTTGGACGGCGGCGGTACATATTCTGGCCGAGCATTTGCGCACGGTCGCCTTTGCCGATCGTGGCACTGCATCGGGTCGAGCTTCTTTGGAACTTGATCCGCTTCGCTCAGTCATTTTGGGGCTTTTATATCTCAACGATTTTATCGCCGCTGAAAATCTGTTGTCCCAACATGCGGCGTTGCCGGAAATTAGCGCGCTTGCAAGATTTGCCGCAAATATTGATGACGGCTCAATCGCCGCCTCAACACAATTGGCCTCTCTTGTTTCGCTCGATTCCGTTGGTTCTTTGGCCTCGCTTGATACAGCGCAAACGCCAACTAACGATTCCGTGCCGGATATCGCTCAAACCACGAATAATCTTTTCATCTCCGAATATATGAATGCCAGCGGTTTTGATTGGGCCGATTTTCGCCAGCGCCACGCGGCGGCGTCCCGGGCGGCACAAGCCTATCTGGGCCAGCAGGTCGGTGTCTGGCAGGTGTTTGACCCCGACGGGCGAAGCCCCACACTGCCATCGGCCTTTGCCGCCGAGCTTGGGCTTGATACGCCGACGCCGCGCCAGCAGCGCTATGGCAAGCTGGCCGCCAATGGCTGGCATGGCGATTTGGTTTTGGCGCTGGTTGCCGATTTTGCAGAAATGCCACCGGCGCAACTTTCGGGCGCGGATTTGACCTATATGCTCAATGCTTTGGTAATGGCGGATCAGGAAAAAGCGGCGCGCGATTTGGCGCGCGAGGTGCTGACCCGCCATCTGGCCGTGCTGGGCCCGGAAGATATCGCCTTTCTTGACCCTACACGCGAATTTGATGCCCTGCCGCAACCTCCGGTTTTGGAACCCGGCTCGGAACCAATCGCACCGGATGTTTCTGCCGCCGCACCGGATGAGCCCGCTGCGGAGCTTCCGGTTGAAGACGGCATATATTTTCCGGCAGACCCGCCCGATAATGGCCGAACGGATCAGCCGGATGGATAGGGATATCGATCTGTTTCTCGATATGATGGCGGCCGAAAAAGGGGCTGCAAACCACACTTTATCTGCCTATCGGCGCGACCTTGAGGGTCTGCAAAAATTCCTCGAAAAGCGCGCCTCCGCCATGCGCGGGGCGGGGGAAGAAGATTTGCGCGCCTATTTGGTAGAACTGAACAAACGCGCGCTGGCAGCCTCGACCGTGGCGCGGCAGCTTTCGGCGATCCGCCGCTTTTTTACCTTTTTGCAAACTGATGCGATCCGCGAAGATAATCCAGCTGAAAATCTGGCGCGCCCGCAAACGCATCGCCCGTTGCCGAAAATATTGAGCATTGACGAAACCCAAAGGCTGATTGATGCGGCCTATGGGCTTCCCGAAACCAGCGCCGCGGAAAAGCTGGTGAAAGCGCGTGCCGTGTGTCTCATCGAAATTCTTTATGCGACGGGTCTGCGGGTCAGCGAATTGATGAGCCTGCCGCGCATGGCGTGTGATAGCGATATGGCGGCGCTTATTGTGCAGGGCAAAGGCGGGCGCGAGCGGCTTGTGCCCCTGTCCGAACCGGCACGCCAGGCTGTGCGCGCATGGACGGCCATGCGTGACGCGCAGCCCAAAGCGGCAAATTCATCCTTCATGTTTCCCGCCGGCGGACGCTTGGGCCACCTGACGCGCCAGCGATTCACCCAAATTCTGCACCTGCTCGCCGCGCGCGCCGGTTTGGAAAAACACCGAATTTCGCCACATGTGCTGCGCCATGCCTTTGCCACGCATTTGGTGGAAAACGGCGCAGATTTGCGCGCGGTGCAGCAAATGCTGGGTCACGCCGATATTTCCACCACGCAAATTTACACCCATGTGATGGATGAACGAAAACGCCGTCTGGTCGAGGCCGGTCATCCGCTGGCGGCGCAGGAGAAATTTACCATGCGCGAAGGCGACGGATAGCGAATGACGGATAATCGTGTCGTATCGGGGGCTTACCCCTTGCGTGTCGTGCAAATGTGAGCCAAATTGCGGGCAAAGGAGCAAAGAGCCAATGCAAACCTATCTGGAGTTTGAAAAACCGATAGCCGAATTGGAAGGCAAAATTCACGAATTGCGCAGTGTCGGGCAAACCGAGGGCGCGGTGGATATTTTTGACGAGATCCAGAAGCTCGAAGTCAAGGTGGCCGAGCAAGTGGAGCGGCTTTATAAAAATCTGGATGCCTGGCAGAAAACCCAAGTGGCGCGCCATCCTGCGCGCCCGCATTGCATGGATTATATCGAAACGCTGGTGGATGATTTCACGCCGCTGGCGGGCGACCGGCTTTATTCCGAAGACTATGCGGTAATCGCCGGTCTGGGCCGGTGGCAGGGCCAGTCCGTTGCCATATTGGGCCACGAAAAAGGTTCAAACACGCAAGACCGGCTGAAGCACAATTTCGGCATGGCGCGGCCCGAAGGATACCGCAAGGCCATTCGCATTATGGATATGGCCGAGCGTTTCAACCTGCCGGTCGTCACGCTGGTCGATACGGCCGGGGCTTATCCGGGTATCGGTGCCGAAGAGCGCGGACAATCCGAAGCCATTGCACGCTGCACGGATAAATGCCTGCAATTGGGCGTGCCGTTTGTGTCGGTCATTATCGGCGAAGGCGGCTCGGGTGGCGCGTTGGCGCTGGCAACTGCCAGCCGCATTTTGATGCTCGAACATTCGATTTATACCGTGGCGTCTCCTGAAGCCTGTGCGTCGATTTTGTGGCGCTCGTCCGAACACGCGAACACGGCGGCGACGGCGCTGAAAGTTACGGCGCAGGATTTGGAACAGCTTGGGGTTATCGACCGCATTCTGACCGAGCCGGTGGGCGGCGCGCATCGGGACCGCGCGCAAATGATGTCCGATGTTGGCCTTGCGGTTGCCGGTGAACTGGCAAAACTCGCCAGCCTGTCGCCGCAGGAGTTGCGCGATAATCGGCGTCAGAAATTTCTTGATATGGGGCGCTCAGGTATCGTCTAGCGCACGGCACCGTGGCAGTGCTTGTATTTTTTGCCCGACCCGCACGGGCATGGCGCGTTGCGCGCCACCTTGCCCCATGTTGCGGGATTGTTTGGATCGAAAGCACCTGCTGAATTTCCGGCCGA
>CAJWBV010000151.1 GCA_913020275.1 uncultured Rhodobiaceae bacterium | reverse complement strand
TAACTAGCCTGGCGCACCCCGTCGGGCGATATGGCTGTGATGCATGAAAAGCGCGCCAGATACGAAACCGATATTTGGCGTCGGCGGTTGGGCTGGCCGCAACAGACCGCCGATGAGGGATATGCCGCATGTCGTTTTCCGGCATGTCGCATTAAATTGCAATCTGGCGCGGAACTGGCTCTGGTGACAAATGCCCGTCACCTAACCGCGGCATGCGACGCGGTTGATGTTGTCCTTGTGCCTTATTTTCGTGCGCGCTACCCGTGTGCCGCCCATCTTGTTGACCGACGTGTTCTGAAACCGTTTGCGACGACGCTTGTTTATGTGAAACGAACACAAAGTGGGCTTCACTATGTCACGCGCATACCTGATGCAAACGCAATGCGCATTTGGCACATAAATGATGCACAAGCGCCGTGAGTCGTTTGAATTAATATTTGCGGATAAGCCCGATGAGGCGACCTTGCACCCTGATTTGATCGGACCTGAAAATACGGGTCTCGTAGCTGGCATTGGCGGCTTCCAGCGCAATCATTTCACCCTTGCGGCGCAGCCGTTTCAGCGTAGCTTCGTGGCCTTCGACCAGCGCCACGATAATCTCGCCATTTTCCGCCGTATTGCCGCTTTGGATAATCGCCGTATCGCCGTCAAAAATTCCGGCATCGATCATTGAATCGCCATGCACTTCCAGCGCGTAATGTTCGCCCGAGCGCATCATTTCCATGGGCACGCTGATTTGATTGATTTCTTCCTGCAAAGCCTCAATGGGTGTGCCGGCCGCAATGCGCCCCATGACGGGCACGCTGACACTGCGGTCATCATTGGCCGCAGGCGGCGGGGTGCTGGTGCGCGACGGGGCGGTAAGACTGGTCGACATGCTGTCAGGCAGTTTGATGACGTCGAGCGCGCGCGCGCGATGGGCAAGGCGCTTGATAAACCCACGCTCTTCAAGCGCTGTTATCAGCCGATGGATACCTGATTTTGATTTGAGGTTCAGCGCTTCTTTCATTTCGTCGAAGCTGGGCGACACGCCGGTTTCTTTCAGCCGTTCATTTATGAAAAGCAATAGCTCGAATTGTTTTTTGGTAAGCATGAAAACCTCGGTGTAAAAAAGAACGAATCACCAACATCTGTGTTCTACTTTTATTCGCTTTCGCAGGCAAGACTCATTTAGTCAAAAATCTGTTTTGATTCGTTTAGATGCCGAGAAGCGTCCGTGTCGCAGCCGTAACATCGTTTTGCCGCATCAGGCTTTCGCCGACCAGAAAGCCGCTGACGCCGTCTGCCATCAGGCCGGCAATATCGGAATGCGCGCCAATGCCGCTTTCGCTGATGACAAAAGCGTCCGCCGGCGCGCTGGCGCGAAGGTTGCGTGTGGTGTCGAGGCTGGTCTCAAAGCTGTGCAAATCGCGATTATTGATTCCGACGAGGCGTGGCGACAAAGCGTGCAGCCGAGCCATCTCTTCTTCATTGTGCACTTCGTACAGAACATCCATGTTCCATTCGGCAGCCGCATCCGCCAGCTCGGTGGCTTGCGTGTCGGTGACGGCTGCCATAATGATCAAAATGGCGTCGGCACCCCAGGCGCGCGCCTCGACAACCTGATAGGGGTCATACATGAAATCCTTGCGGAGAACGGGCAGGGCGGTCGCCGCGCGTGCCGCCGACAAAAATTCCGCTGTGCCCAGAAACGAAGGTGCATCCGTCAGCACGGAAAGACACGTCGCCCCGCCTTGCTCATAAGCACGCGCCAAAACAGGTGGGTCGAAGTCGGCACGAATGAGCCCCTTGGACGGGCTTGCCTTTTTGATTTCCGCTATCAGCGCGGGTTTGTTTTGCGCGGCCGTGGCGGTCAGCGCATGTGCAAAGCCACGCACGGCAGGCGCATTTTGCGCCTCATCGCGAAGTGCGGCGACGGGTGCGTTTTGTTTTGCCGCGGCTATTTCCTCCAGCTTATAAGCCGTTATCTGCGCGAGAATGTCATCTTTGGGTGAGGCCATTTATTCGGCGTCCCGATTGGAAACATCAACGAGATTTGTTAACGCCTTGCGCGCGCCACCATCATCAATTGCCAAAGCTGAAACTTCAACACCTTCTTTTAAACTACTGACTTTATTGCATATATATAAGGCTGCTGCAGCATTGAGCAGAACGATATCGCGATAGGCATTGTGCGCACCATCGAGCAATTCATTCAAGGCGGCGGCGTTTTCTTCGGGCGATCCGCCGACAAGGTCTGACGGCTCACTGCGTTCGAGGCCGGCGTCTTCCGGATTAACCTCAAAGACTTCTACTTCGTTTTTTCTGAGCTCTGCCACTTTGCTGGGCCCGGTGGTGGTCAGTTCGTCCATGCCATCATGCCCGTGTACGACCCAGGCGCGTTCCGAGCCCAGATGCTTCAACACATGCGCCATCGGCTCAACCCAACGGTCGGAGAAGACACCGAGCAATTGTCGGTTGGCTCCGGCGGGGTTCGACAATGGCCCCAGCAAATTAAACACGGTTCTGATGCCAAGTTCCTGGCGCGCCGGTCCGACATGGCGCATGGCAGCATGATGATTGGGTGCGAACATGAAACCGATGCCGGCTTCGCGAATGCAGTTTTCAATTGTGGCGGGACCGATATCGAGGCGCACGCCCAAATGCTCAAGCACTTGAGAAGAACCAGAATTTGACGACAAAGCACGGTTGCCGTGTTTGGCTACATGTACGCCACACGCTGCGACGACCAGCGCCGTGGCGGTGGAAATATTGTAGGTGCCGGTGCCGTCGCCGCCCGTGCCGCAGGTATCAAGCGCATGGTCGGGCGCTTTGACGGCAAGGGCATGGCGGCGCATGACCTGTGCGCCGGCAGTGATCTCTTCAACTGTTTCACCGCGCACGCGCAGTGCCATTAAAAACGCGCCGATTTGTGCCGGTGTCGCTTCGCCTGCCAGAATGGTTTCAAAGGCTTGCGTTGCTTCGGCGGCCGAAAGCGTCATGCCGCTGGAAATTGTTGTAAGAAAAGGTTTTAAAGCGTCCATAAAACACTCATTGCTGTGAACTCAGGTTTAAGGTTGATGCGGGCGGCGCCGCTTTTGGATTTATACCCGCTATTTTCAGAAAATTGGCAAGAATCTTGTGACCGGCGTGCGATGCGATGCTTTCGGGATGAAACTGCACGCCGTAAACAGGCCGTTGCGTGTGGCGCAATCCCATTATCACGCCATCGGATGTTTGCG
>CAJWBV010000150.1 GCA_913020275.1 uncultured Rhodobiaceae bacterium | reverse complement strand
GAGGGGACCGAGACACCTCCGGATTTGAAGGAGAGTTTCAGTCTGGGCGCCGAAACCGCGACCGGCGACGTGGACGTCGACCGGGTCTGGTTCGCGCCGAACGTGTGGCCGGCCGAGGTGCCGCGCCTGCAGTCCCTGGTGACGAGGTACACGGCGGCGATGCGCGCGGTGTCCGACGACCTGCTGGCGCTTTTCTGCCATGCGCTGCAGCTCCCGGGCAACGTGTTCCGCGACATCGCGTTGGCGGGTTTGGCCAACATGGGGCGCAAATGGAAGATCGCTTTCGTCAGCCCGGGCATCGCCCCCCTCGCCATTTCGCCGTCGGCGCAAGGGCCCACGCCGCCGCGATGGTTTGTCGGAGGCTTCCTGCTCGCCCTCTTCATTACCACGCGAGAGAACCAAAGGCGTTGCGCCATTTTCATCTGCCTCGGCAGAAGCGGCCACGGCCTCTTCGCTGTCCGAGGTTGGGGCCTGTTCGGTTTGCGGGGGCTGATGCGACAGAACAATGCGATAGTAATGCTCGGCATGTTGCAGATAATTTTCCGCCATCACACGGTCACCTGCCGACATCGCATCGCGCGCAAGCGCCTGATATTTGTCATAGACCTGACTGGCTGTTCCGCGCACCCGAACATCGGGGCCGTTGCTGTCATAGCTCCGGTTTACAGGATTTTGCTGGCGACGACCGCGCCCACGTGAGCGTTTCATATTCTTTTCCTAAAGTTCAAAACAGTTCTATGCCTCGGAACATGACCGATTGCGATTTTGGTGACCTGACGTCTTGAGTTTGAAATCTCCACTCGCTGTGAACCTTGATTTCACGATCCAAATTATTCGGCGGAGACATTTGCGAAACACATCCAATTACTGATGTCTGTATTTCGGCTACTGAACCTAGCCGCAAAAGTTTTTAAATTCAAACCCCTTTTTTGGTTTTTTTAATCTGACCCCGAACCACCCGCGCGCGCGCCTCAAGATCTTTGTCAACACTCAGATTCTGAAATCCTTCTGCGCGCATCAAATCGCTTACCTGTTGCGCCTGATTGTGGCCGATCTCCACCACCAAATGACCGCCGGTTTCGAGATAATCCGGTGCGGTGCGGCAAATATGGCGATAAGCGTCCAGACCATCAAGCCCGCCATCGAGCGCCTGTCGCGGATCGTGGTCGCGCACTTCCGCCGCCAAATTGCCAATCTCTCCGCGCGCAATATATGGTGGGTTTGACATAATAACATCGAACCGCCCGCGCACGGGCGAGAACCAGCTTCCCTGCCGCAACCCGATGCGACCGCGCACTTTATGACGATGCGCGTTAAGGCGTGCGAGGCGCAAGGCACCGGCTGAGATATCGACACCCAGCCCCCGCAAACCGCCGGCATTGGCCAGTACGCTGATCAGCACACAACCCGAACCCGTGCCCAAATCCAGCACGCGCCCAGTTTGGGGCGCAACGGCTATCGCCGCTTCCACAAGCGTTTCGGTGTCGGCGCGCGGGTCCAATACGGCCGGGCCGATATCAAAGGCCAGACCGAAAAACTCCCGCTGACCGATCAAGCGCGACACGGGCGTGCCAGTGCAACGCGCCGCCTCCCAAATTTGCAAAGATTTGAGCGCGCGCGGCGCAATTGGTGCGTTTTCCTGCATAATCAAGGTTTCAGGCGTCAGTCCGGTGGCAGCGCACACCAGCACGCGCGCATCCAGCATGGGCGTATCAATTCCGGCTTCGGCAAAACGGCGTGCCATGGCGCGAAGAAATTGGCCCAATTTTTTGCTGGGCGAACCAGCAGACATTATTCGGCCTCGTCCACCGCAGCCAGTCGACGGGTTTGGTCTTCGCGCGTCAAGGCGTCAATCACTTCCGACAGGCCGTCCCCCGCCAGCACTTTTTCCAGCTTGTGCAGGGTCAGGTTAATGCGATGGTCGGTAACGCGCCCTTGCGGAAAATTATAAGTCCGGATGCGTTCCGACCGATCGCCGGAACCGACTTGCGATTTGCGATCAGCGGCACGCGCGCTGTCGGCGCGCTCACGCTCGGCTTCAAAAAGCCTTGCGCGCAGCACCTGCATGGCCCTGGCGCGGTTTTTATGTTGCGATTTCTCATCCTGCTGGCTGACCGTGATGCCGGTCGGCAAATGCGTGATGCGCACCGCGCTGTCGGTCGTGTTGACCGATTGCCCGCCGGGGCCGCTGGCGCGAAACACATCAATCCGCAGGTCTTTTTCTTCGATCTTAATGTCCACGTCCTCCGGCTCGGGCAAAACGGCAACGGTTGCCGCCGATGTGTGAATGCGCCCGCCGCTTTCGGTTTCGGGCACGCGCTGAACACGGTGAACACCGCTTTCGAATTTCAAAGCCGCAAATGCCCCCTTGCCGCGCATGGCAGCCACCACTTCCTTATAGCCGCCGACATCGCCTTCGGACTGGTTTATAAGCTCGCATTTCCAACCCTGCAATTCGCCATAACGCTGATACATACGAAACAGATCACCGGCGAACAGCGCTGCCTCATCACCGCCCGTTCCGGCACGCACTTCCAGAATAATGTTCAGATCATCGGCCGCATCGCGCGGCAGGAGAAGAATTTCCAGCGCGTGTTCTATCTCCGGCAACCGGGCTTCGAGATCGGCCAGCTCGGTGCCGGCAAGTTCGGCCATTTCCGCGTCGTCGTCAGCAAAGAGACTTGCTAGCTCCTCGCGTTCGGCCAATGCCGCACGATAGGTTTTGATAGCAGCCACCAGCGGGTCGATCTCGGCATATTCTTTTGACAGTTCGACAAAGCGCTCGGGCGGCAGCTCGGCGTTCATTTCTTCCTGTAGCGCTTCGGCGCGCGCGATAATGGCGTCAAGACGCTCAACCGGCAACATTGTCTAATCCCTGTTTTCTGTTTCCAGCGCATCCACCCTGTCTTCGACAAGCTGGACGAGATGGTCAATCATTTCGGCATGCGGCAATTTGTGGTCGGGCTGGCCCTGAATATACACCATGCCCTGATCGTGCCCCCCGCCGGTAAAACCAATATCCGTTTCGCGCGCCTCGCCGGGACCGTTCACAACACAACCGACAATCGACATGGTGACGGGATGGGTGATATGCGCCAAACGCTGTTCAAGTTCGCGCACAGTCGCGATAACGTCAAAACCCTGGCGCGCGCATGACGGGCACGATATAATCGTGACACCGCGATGGCGTAGACCCAGCGATTTCAGCATTTCAAAGGCAACCCGCAC
>CAJWBV010000149.1 GCA_913020275.1 uncultured Rhodobiaceae bacterium | reverse complement strand
CATTTTTTCGACCAGCTGTTCTTGAACAGCGCGGCTATCACCCTTCAAAAAATCATGCGCCTGACCCACCAGCTCGCCATAGTCGGCATGACTAATCTCGCCCGTGCACGGCGCGCTGCATCGTTTTATCTGAAACAGCAGGCAGGGCCGCGTGCGGCTTTCATAAACACTGTCCGAGCACGAGCGCAGTAAAAAGGCGCGTTGCAATGTGTTGAGCGAGCGATTGACGGCCCCTGCCGAGGCGAAAGGGCCAAAGTACGAGCCGGGCCGTCGTCGCGCGCCGCGATGTTTGATCAATTGCGGCACGGCATGGTCATCGGCCAGCAGAATGTAGGGAAAGCTCTTGTCGTCGCGCAGCAGAATATTGTAGCGCGGACGCAGTTTCTTAATCAGATTGGCTTCCAGCAACAATGCGTCGGTTTCGGTTTCGGTGCGAATAAACTCCATATCGCGCGTTGCTTCGATCATGCGCAGAATACGGTTATTGTGTCCCGTCGGGCGCGCATAGGACCGCACGCGCGCTTTCAGATTTTTGGCCTTGCCGACATAAAGCACCGTGCCCTCGCCATCCAGCATGCGATAGACGCCCGGACCGGTTGGCAGCGTCGCCACTTTTTCTTCAATCAACTTGATGCCCTGTAGTTCCGGCACAGTTTCGCGTCCTTCATTTAGCTTGCCGTTTTGCCCGCAATCGAATTTTGGATAGTAAAAGAATTCGCTGCGCGAGGCTCAACAAAAAATGGCAAAAAAAGTACCCACGGGTTGTGTGGATAAGTCTGTGTATTGAAATCGGAATTGGGTGCCAAGTTATTGATTTTCAACCCATCGCAACACTATGCCCAAAAAATGTGCAAATAGTCTAAGTCATTGAATTAATGGTATAAAAATTTTTCAACACCCTAAAAAAAATATTTGTTTTTACCGATTATATGGCTTTACAAAAACGTCATTTTTGTGCAGTGGCATGTGAAAAACTCCGCACCAAGCAAAAAAATCCATGAATTTAATAGCTTAGGTGGTTTCGCCCTGAGAAATCACAGCCGTGCGGCGACTTAATCTTTCGATTTCGACCCCCACACCGGCGGCTTCGGCGATGGCTTCGGGCTTTTCGAGCCTTATGCGAAGCCAAATAATGCGCGGATCGGCCAGCAGACGTGTGGCAATATTTTCTGCCAGAACTTCCACCAGATCGATATGGCCGCCTGTCAGCACCTCTTTAATCTGTTCGGTCAGGGTTTCGTAGCACACCACATCGGCAATAGTGCTGGTGGAGCCCGCGCCGGCTTCCCCGGCGGTCCCTTCGGAAGCCTCTTCCACAGAAGCATCGACATTGATGATGACTGGCTGGGCCTGTTCACGCTCGTGATCATGAATGCCGATGAGTGCCGGCAGCACAAGGTCGCGGATAAATACCCGGCGCAGCCCCCATGTTGCGCTAGCCATTGTCGAGATATCGCTGAAATTCTGCTGGTTCATGTGGAGTCTTTCTCTGGTCTCTTTGTCTTTGGCATCTATTCCTTGACTTGCGTAACGTCGGGCGTTTCCCAAGCTAAATGTTGCCCGCCATCCAGCGCGATCATTTGTCCGGTCATTGCTTCCGCCGACAAGATATAGCGCACCGCGCTGACAATGTCGTCAGGGTTTGCGCCATGACCGAGCGGCACGAGGCGGGTTTGTTTGTCAAACTCGGCCTGATCCTGCCGCGGATTCGGCAATGTCGGGCCGGGGCCGATGGCGTTCACTCGAATGCCATTTGGTGCCAAGGCTTGCGCGGCGGTTTGGGTTAGCGTCCACAAGCCGGCCTTGGAGACGGTGTAGCTGGAAAAATCGGGTGTCAGCCGCCACACGCGTTGGTCAATAATGTTGATGATATTCGCCCTGGTTTCGGCTGCCCCAGCCTGTCGTGCTAAGTCGCGCATCAGCAAGGCCGGCGCGCGCAAATTTGTATCGAGGTGCGTGTCCCAGCTTTCAACAGAAAAATCGGCGATCGTGTCACGCTCAAAGCAGGAGGCATTATTAATAAGCAGCGAAACGGGTCCGAACACCTCGGCAAGCTGCGGAATGAGCCGCGTGGTCGCGTCTGCCTCGCTGAGGTCGGCCTGCAAGGGCAGGGCCCGCCCGCCGCGTTTTTCTATATCGGCACACAGCTTTTGCGCGGCGTCGGCGGAGCGCGCGTAGTGCACGCCCACCGCCCATCCGTCGGCGGCCAGATTTTCCGTCAGCGCCCGCCCGATACGATGGGCTGCGCCGGTGATAAGGGCGATACCAGTCATGAGATTGATTTAGCAGGTTTACGGTTTTGCGCCAATATAGCGTTGATTTACAGGGTGGAATTTTGGGCAAAAGACCTCTATAGTCGTCGTCAGTTGCCCGAGGTTAAAAATAATAAGGAGATCCCAGATGCGACTTTCACCCTCAATACGTCTTGTGTCGGCCGCTCGCACATTGCCGGCGATTGCGCTATTCGCCGGCGTTTCGGCGGCCAACGCACAAATGAAAGACATGTCGGATATGGATGATGCGCGCTATTATCTGCTTGGCTCCGTCGGTTATGCTGATTTCAATTACAATCGGTCCGATATTTCCGATGTTGACGGTCTGAGCCCCGACAGTTCTGATGTGACAGTGCGCGGAGGGCTTGGCATAAAAATTTCAGACGTGTCGGCCTTCGAAATTGCGCTTTCGGATCTTGGTTCTCCGGTGCAGATCGACGATATTGCCGCCGTTCTGACAAGCAAGGTCGACACCGAATTGGACGAAGTGTTCGAGTTCAGCGTGGTCACGCAATTTGACACGGGCTCGGCATATAAACCCATCGGACGGATCGGCTTTTTCTCCTTTGACGGCGACAAAACTGACGGCGAAGACCTGCTGATTGGTGTCGGTGTTCAGCGCGAAAATCTGCGCTTTGAAATCCAGCGATATGATTTCGACGTAGCGCCCATCAATACCGTATCATTTACCTATATGTATCCATTCAGCGACTAAAGCGGTCACTTTATGGGCCTTTGCGCCGACGGCTTGAGCGGTGCGGCGCTTTCTTGCCGCCGCTTTTGGCGGTTTTCGTGTCAGCGCGTGCGTCAATATCCGACTGGCGGGCGAACGGGTCATCCGCTACTGCCAGCTCGGTTTCTTGCAGGCGTTTGATTTCGTCGCGCAGACGCGCCGCCGTCTCAAATTCGAGGTCTGCTGCGGCCTCGCGCATTTGCGCTTCCAGCCCTTCGATATG
>CAJWBV010000148.1 GCA_913020275.1 uncultured Rhodobiaceae bacterium | reverse complement strand
CCATCAGCGTATCGGTAAACGCGTAATACGGCGACAAGCCACCGGATTTCCAACGGTCTTCATATTCCGCCCGACGTTCTTCGTCGCTCAATTCCAAAGCTGACTTGGAAGGCAGCGGCGACAGGTCAGAATGAAGCAAGGTGAACCCACCAAAACTCTCTTTTTCCAGTGCCCGCAACTCGTCATATTTGCTTTTGATTTTATCCGCCTGCCCATTTTCGAGCTTATGATTTTGTAGCGGAATGACGTAAGACGGCGTGCGCTGGAAAACCAGAAGCTCGCCGCATTTTTCGGCAATCTCGGAAATCACCTGAATGCCGCTAGAGCCTGTACCGACGATTCCGACACGTTTGCCACCAAACTGAATGTCTTCTTTGGGCCAGCGGCTGGTCATATATTGCTCGCCCTTAAATGTGTCCAAGCCCTCAAAATCCGGGTCCACAGGTGCCGAAATCAGCCCGGTCGCCATGAAGCAATATTTGGCAGAGACATGATCGCCACGGTTGGTTTTAACTTCCCAACGCTGTGTCTCCTCATTGAAGATGGCCGATTCCACCCGCGTTTCAAATTGCATGTGGTCGCGCAGATTATAGCGCTCGGCCACGTGTTTGGCGTAGTTCAGAATTTCATCCTGTCCCGCATAACGTTCCGTCCACTCCCATTCTTGCTGCAAGGCTTCATCGAAAGAATAGGAGTATTCCAAACACTCAATATCAACACGCGCGCCCGGATAGCGGTTCCAGTACCACGTGCCACCGACATCCGTGCCGGCTTCAAAGCATTTCACGCTCCGATTGTCTTTGTTGGCGCGGTAAACGGCATACATGCCCGCAAAACCGGCACCAACAACGACAACATCCAAATGTTCGATTGAATTATCGCTCATATCCAACAATCCTCTTCAATCTTTTGTGACGCCTTAAGCCGGCACAAAGTTTACAGGTACGGTAGAGGGGCCATAATTAATGAAATTACGGTCCTGGAAAATCACTTCGCCATCACCCGGCTCAACCGCTTTATACCGGTCCAAAATACCATTCATCATAGCTGCCGCTTCATTGCGCGCAACAAGGGCGGCAATGCAGTGGTGAATGCCGTGACCGAAAGTCAGGTTCTTGCCGACATTTGGACGGTCCATGATGAACTCGGACGGATTTTCAAACATGCTGGGATCGTGATTGCCCGAGCCGTTAAACACGCATACCCACTCACCCTCTTTGATTTCCTGATCACCGATCATGGTGTCTTCCAAACACTCACGGAACAGGCGCTGGATGGGCCCCGTGCGGCGAATGTTTTCTTCGAGGAAAGGCCGGATCAAAGAGCGGTCTTCGCGCATTTTTTGATACAGTTCAGGCATTTCCAAAAATGACACAACTTGGTTGCCAAGCAGGAACACACTTGACTCAGCGCCGCCGGCGACCATCGTGATGCAAAACTTTTTCACTTCTTCCGGTGTCAGTTTTTTACCGTCGTCATCTTCGGCGACAATAAATCCTGTCATCAGATTATCTTCGGCCGTCCCAGCTTCAATTTGCTTGTAACGCTCGTTAACGTGGTAGGTAAAATAATCATTAAATTCGATACTGGTAGCTAGTTTTTCTTCCGTCGTCTGAGTCGAAGTTCCCATATAGGCATCGGCAAACTGGCGGATTTTCCGATATTCATCTGCCGGCGTACCAAGCAGCTTCGCAATAAAGCGTGCGGGCAGGTCGGCGGCCAGATTGGTCATGAAATCAACATTGCCGGGCCCTTCCTTTTCCAACATGTGGTCACAAATTTCGGCCAACCAAGGCGCCACATCCTGATCCACGCGTTTTGGTGAAAAGGCCTGACGGGCCACATTGCGCAAAAACGTGTGCTCGGGTTGGTCATGGTTCACAAGCATCATGGAAGGTGCTTCTGACGCCTCCTGCATGCGATCCTGCGAGGAGAAAATCTTGTGATTGGCATAAACATGTTTCACTTCGTCATAACGAAAAATGCCCCATGCAGGTATCGGTTCATCAACACCCTGCACGGTTCCGGGCGGATAGCCGCGCACGCCAAATTGAATCGGTTTGTCACGCATCAAATCGTAGTAGGGAAACGGATTGCGAATAACCGCCGGCTGCTCGATATCGCATGCCGAAAATTCGTCGCCCTGGATTACCAAATCGTCATCCGGAATAAATTCTTTGCCATTGATTTCTAACATTTCATTTCTCCCCTTTAAACTTTGCGCACTTAAGTCGCGTAGAAGCCGCCATCGATAATCAGTTCGGTACCGGTGACATAGCGGCTTGCATCTGAAATCAGGTAAACCGCGCCACTGGCAATATCGCTCACGCTGGCGGCCTCACCCATTGGAACACCGGCCAAAAAGCCGGCTTCTGAAGTTTCCATATCCGGCACGACACCCAAGCCAACAAGCTGCTCATGGAACAAAGAGCCCATTTCGCTTTCGACAATGCCCGGATGAATTGAGTTACAGCGGATACCGGTTTTCAACATGGCGCATTCGGCCGCGACCGATTTGGTCAGCAGGCGCACAGCACCTTTGGACGAGTTATAGGAGGCCAAGGCAATTGTGCCGGCCAGACCCATAACAGAAGACATATTGATGATCGAGCCGCCTTTGCCGGCAGGACCGCCGGGTTGCATGGCGCGAAAGCCATGTTTGCACCCAAGCATGGAGCCGGTCACATTGACATTGAGAACACGGTTATATTCCTCAACCTCAAGCTCGGCCAGATAATTCATCGGCACGATGGCCGCATTGTTGATGACCCCGTTGAGGCCACCCAATTTCTCAATCGCGGTCGCGACAGCGGCCTCCCACTGCGCTTCATCTGTAACGTCATGTTCCAGGAAATGAGCGGTCGCACCGGCAGCGGTCAGTTCTTCAACAATAGCTTGACCCTTTTCGACGGCGACATCGGTTGCCAAAACAGAGGCGCCCATGGCCGTCAATCCGCGACAAATTTCGGCACCAAGATTGCCGCCTGCCCCGGTGACAATAACCTTTTTGCCCTCCAGTGAATGGGCGCTTTTATAATCAAAACTCATTCGAAACCCCTCCTTTTTGCCGTTCCCGCGTGTTTGGAACGCCGCAGAACGTAAATATGTTAATTAACAAAGTCGAATATATCAATATTACATTATTTATTTTTGACATTATTTTGTTGGAAAAACATCTCCGATGGGACCGTGCCCTGATTGAGGCTCCGATTGCCGGCGCTTCCAATGTCAAAAAAGGGGT
>CAJWBV010000147.1 GCA_913020275.1 uncultured Rhodobiaceae bacterium | reverse complement strand
AGTTCTATCAACCAACATTGAGATGAAAGCAACAAAGGCAACTGTTGCAAAAGCCACCGCCATATCAGCCGCCATGTCGCGCAAGTCCGGTAAATCGTCGGTTTTTTCCGGCAGGGTGAAATGCGGCAGCGGGGCCTCCCGCCATCCGGCCAGCGGTGCTTCCAACGCCTTGATTGCCGCGTCAAACGCGCTTTGGGTGTCGGCGGTGAGCGCGGCGGAAATATCGAAATCAAGTTGGGGCATGGCGGCGAATCTCCAGAATGAGCCCCATAATACTGTAAATGGTTGCATCATTTTGCTTTTTGGCTGTGTACAATTTTATAGAAAATGCTAATTCTTGTGGCACAGACTAGCTTTGGGATGGTTTATGGAAGACTCTGGCGAAGAAAAACTGTCGCGCCGCCTATTAATGGCCGGGGCACTCGCGGGTCTGCTGATTGCGCTGATTGCCAGCGCGCAGACCGACCGAAGCGCGCTCTCGCAAGCCGGCGCGATTGCCAGCGTCAATGACGCCCATATAGACCGCACCGAATATGCCACTGCCCTGCAAGCCCTTCTCGCTGACAAAACCAAGGCACCAACCGCCAAAGACCGTGCCCTTGTGCTGAACCGTCTGATTGAGGAAGAACTGCTCGTCCAGCGCGGCATTGAAATCGGGCTTTTGGAAGGTGACGCCTCGGTACGAAAAGCTGTAGCGCGCGCCGTGATTGATTTCGCCATGACGCGCAATGCGCAAAAAGAGATTAGCGAAGAGGAATTGCGCGGCTTTTATGCGGCGAATATTGCCCGCTTCACCCCGGCGGCACGATTGCAAATCGAACGGCTGTTCATCCGCCGCAGCAATGATGCCCCTGCCAATATTGCGCGCCTCGACAAAGTGCGCGACGCGCTGCGCAAAGGGCAGGATTTCAATGAGACGGCGACGCAATTGGGTGACGCTGTATTGCCGCCGCTGCCGCGCTCGCTTTTGCCACGCAAAAAAATGTATGACTATCTGGGCCCACGCCTGACCGAGGCCGCCAGCCGATTGCCCAGCCCCAGTATTTCCGATGCCATAGCTGATGGCGAGGGCTGGCATTTTCTGCGTATCGTGCGTTCCGAGCCCGGCACACCGCCGGCCTTTGACGATATTCGCGCGCAAATTCTGACCGCCATGCAGCGCGAGTCGGACGATGCCGCGCTTGTCGATTATCTGGCCTGGCTGAAGGAACGCGCCGCCATTTTGCTGGCCGATGATGCACCGCAATGATCCGGTATCTTGTTCTTTTCTGTCTGCTGAGCGGCTCCGCACACGCGCATAATAAAAGCATCAGTTTTTCAGACTGGCTTTGGAACGGACGCGACGTGGAAGTTATCTTCACCGTATCGGCGCGCGACATTACCTTTTTGCCGCAAACAGCGCGCAGTACCGACCTTGTTTCCGCATTGGGCAATCATTTGCAGGAAAGGTTTGAACTGCGCCAAATCAACACCCCCTGCACGCTCAGCGAGCCCTTCGACGCACGTCCGGCGCGCGAGGGTTATGTGCGCATGCAGGCCACGTTTCGTTGTTTGAGCGAAAACGCCTCGTTGCAGGTCACGAATAATGTCTTTTTCGACATGATCCGCACCCATATTCATCTGGCGCGCATCCAGATCGGGCCGCGCCGGACCATGCAGGGTCAAGAAGTGCTGTTCACAACCAATGAGCGCACTTTCAGCCTGAACCCGATGGCCGAACAGAAATTCGCCCCGCGGCAAAACTTCTTTGAAGCCTTGGGGCGTTATTTCCGTCTGGGTGTCGAACATATTGCCTCCGGTATTGACCATCTGGCTTTCGTTTTGTGCCTTGTTTTGCTGGCAACCAGTATTCGGCGGCTCGTCATTCTGGTATCCGGCTTCACACTGGGGCACAGCCTGACATTGGCGCTTTCCGCGCTCGGTGTGGTCGCGCCCAATCCGAGTATTGTCGAGGCCGTAATTGGCGGGTCAATCGCCGCGCTTGCCGCCGAAGGTATTTTGACCCGCGCCGGACTGATGCCACGCGCCGGGCTGGTCGCCGCCGCCCTCATCTATCTCATCGCCGGCCTGTCGATTTTCTTCACCGCGCCCCTGACTTTGGCGGGCTGGGCCGGTTTTATGCTGTTTGCCGTAAGTTACGGCTTCGCAATCCGCACCGAAGCCGATCGGCAGGCCGTTGCGCCGGTCATCACCGCGGCTTTCGGGCTGTTTCACGGCTTTGGTTTTGCTGGATTGCTGCATGATGTCGGCCTGCCGGAAGGGCAGGTTCTGAGTGGTCTGCTGGGCTTTAATCTCGGCGTGGAGTTCGGCCAGCTTATATTTATATTCGCGATTTTACTGCCGCTCCGCGTGCTGTTGCAGGATCTGCCCTCGCCCAGAATTCGCTGGTCGGATATACTCGCCAGCATATTGACCGGCTATGGCGTGTTCTTGTTTGTCCAGCGGGGATTGCTGTAGCAGGTCGTCGAACACGCCACCCATTCAGGAGCATCTCATGACCAATCGTTTTCTCGAACATACCGGTGCAAAATATCCCATTATTCAGGCCCCGATGGGCTGGATAGCGCGCTCGCAGCTGGCCTCGGCCGTATGCGCCGCCGGTGGCCTCGGAATTATCGAAACCTCATCCGGCGAAACCGACGCTTGCAAGGCCGAAATTGAGAAAATGTTCGAGCTGACGGACGCACCGTTCGGGGTGAACCTGCCAATCATGTTCCTTAAAGACGATGCCATGCTCGCCTATATTTGCGACAGCGGCGTTAAATTTGTCACCACCTCGGCGGGCAGTCCCAGCAAATTTATCGGTCCGTTGAAAGAGGCGGGCATTGTGGTTTATCACGCCGTTCCGACGGTCGAGGCGGCCATTCGCTGGGGCTGGGATGGTCTGATTGGTCTTCAGGGCGGCTTTGTCGGGATGGAGGGCTTCGGCGCCTCGGCGCCGGCGGAAGCCCTTTACGAGCATTTCGGCATCACCGCCGACGCCGTGGTCGAGCAGGCGCTCGCCCGGGTGTGACCCTTTGACCATAGGCGGCCCGGGGCTTTTGTGCTATCCGGGCCGCTTATGAGTAACACTCTGTCCGAGACCCGGTAGGGCCTCTCCTCGCAATTTGCGGGGTGAGGCGGCCTCAAAGAGCCCGCTCGCTGTGACCAGTGAGCGCCGATAACTTGTGTCTGCAGCCCGGCTGCGGACCCTCGGGACCGACAGACCCATGGATATTTCAAAAGACGAACAGCGCGTATTGCACGCGCTGGCCAAGGGCGGCCGTTTGCAGGCCGTCAAAACCTCATCCGGCCGCATCCTTGATGTG
>CAJWBV010000146.1 GCA_913020275.1 uncultured Rhodobiaceae bacterium | reverse complement strand
CCGGCCCAATCATCTGCCATTTTAACCATGCCCTCAGAAGCGACCCGGCGTGAACGGAACTCTCCTCCCTTGTTCAGACCACGCCGGGTCCGTTCTTTTCAGCTTGCAAGAATTGGGCGCGTCACCTATCTCATAGACCATGATTGACGTATTGAACCTGACCAAAGATTTCGGCGATTTCCGCGCCGTAAACAATGTCAGTTTTTCGGTGGAACGCGGGCAGGTGTTGGGCTTTTTGGGGCCGAACGGGGCCGGCAAATCCACCAGCATGAAAATGATTACCGGTTATTTGCGTCCAACCTCCGGCACGGCGCTGATTAATGGCATCGACATTTGTCTTGAGCCGCTGCGTGCCCAGCAATCCATGGGATATTTGCCCGAAGGGGCTCCGGCCTGGCCCGATATGACGCCGCGCCAGTTCCTGGATTTCGTGACCCGCATTCGCGGGCTGGACAAAGCCGCCGCCCGAAGCGCGGCGCACCGGGCGATTGACATGACGGAACTGCACGGCGTGCTGGACCAGCCAATCGACACATTGTCGAAAGGGTTTCGCCGCCGCGTGGGGCTTGCCCAGGCCATCGTGCATGACCCTGATATTTTGATTATGGATGAGCCGACCGACGGGCTCGACCCGAACCAGAAACATCAGGTACGCGCCGCCATTCGCGAAATGGCCCGCACCAAGGCCATTATTATTTCCACCCATATTTTAGAAGAGGTTGATGCCATTTGTACGCGCGCCATGATCATTGATCGCGGGCGCGTGATTGTTGAAGGCACGCCCTCGGCGCTGGCTGCGCGTTCGGCTTATAACGGGGCTGTTGTGGTGACCGCCGGCAGTGACGAAGCCGCGCCTCTGGTGGCTAAACTCGAAACTCTGGAAAATGTGAAGGTAGAGCTCGAAGCGCGCGGCGCAGAAACAATTTTCCGTATTTTGAGTGCCGATGGGTCGGGCGAGAACCCGACCGCCCTATTTGCCCGCGTGCAGGCCCTCGTCGACGGGCAATCGGACGCTATTATCGGGCTGGCGCTTGAGGCCGGACGCTTGGACGACGTTTTCCGCGATCTGACGCGCGGGGCGGAATCGGAGGCGGCACAATGATGCGGCAGTTGGGGCTGGTGACGCGGCGTGAGTTCAACAGTTATTTTGCAACGCCTCTGGCTTTTGTGTTCATTTTCGTCTTCTTGCTGGCGACCGGCCTGTCGACCTTCTATCTGGGCGGATATTTCGAGGCAGGACAAGCCGACCTGACGAGCTTTTTCCTGTTTCACCCGTGGCTCTATCTGTTTTTTCTTCCGGCGATTTCCATGCGCCTGTGGGCCGAAGAACGCCGCAACGGGTCGATCGAATTGCTGTTGACGCTGCCTGTGCACCTGAGCGCGGTGGTGCTGGGCAAATATTTCGCCGCGCTCGGGTTCTCGGCGCTGGCTTTATCGCTGACATTCCCGATCTGGCTTACCGTCAATTATCTGGGCAATCCGGACAATGGCGTTATCCTCGCCGGCTATCTGGGCAGTCTGATGCTGGCCGGCGGCTATCTCGCCATTGGCAGTTGCGTGTCGGCCTGCACGCGCAATCAGGTCATCGCCTTTGTGGTGTCCGTGGTTGTGTGTTTTTTGTTCACCATTTCGGGCGCGCCGCTGGTCATTGAGCTGTTTCGCGGCTGGGCACCGGCGGCATTGGTAGATACGCTGGCGGGTTTCAGTTTTCTGACCCATTTTCGCGCCATAACCGGCGGTGTGATCGACATGCGCGATCTGGTGTTTTTCGTCAGCCTGACGGGTGTGTTTTTGACCGCGACTGCCATCATTGTCGATATGAAGCGGGGAGACAGCTAATGCATCGTCGTCCGCACATTCTGGCACTTGGTTTATTGCTGGTCATTTTTGTCGGCGTGAATTTATTCGCTGCCGTGTTTTTGCGCAGTGCGCGGCTCGACCTGACCGAGCAGGGCCTTTATACGCTGAGCCCCGGCACGCATAATATTCTGTCGCGGCTGAAAGAGCCGGTGACGCTGAAATTTTACTATTCGCGCGATCTGGCCGCCGCGCAACCGGGCCTGCAAATATATGCCCAGCGCGTGCGCGACATGCTGGAAGAAATGACCAATGCCGCCAATGGCATGATTGATCTGCAAATTGTCGATCCTGCACCGTTTTCCGAAGCCGAGGATCAGGCCGTTGCGCAAGGTCTGGTCGCCCAACCCGTCGTCGAAGGCGAGATAGTTTATTTTGGTCTGGTGGGCACAAACCTTGTCGACAGTGTCGAAGTGATCCCGTTTTTCGCCAATGCCCGTCAGCAATATCTGGAATATGATCTGGCACGGCTGGTCGATAATTTGTCGGTGCCGGAAAAGCCGGTGCTGGGCGTCATCTCCAATTTGCCGCTGGACACGGGCGCGGGCGGCATTCTCGCGGCCATGCAGGGCCAGTCGCAACCATTTTTGATTTACGCTGAATTGACCGACCGTTTCGAGGTGGAATTTATCGCACTGGACGAGGTGCGTATCCCGCGCCGCATCAGTGTGTTGCTGCTCGCCCATCCGCGCCCGCTGACCGACACGCAAGCTTACGCGATAGACCAGTTCGTGATGCGCGGTGGCCGCGTCATCGCCTTTGTCGACCCGCATTCCGAAGTGAGCCTGACGGCAGGCCCGAATAATGAGCCTTTGCGCGGCTATACCGAGCAGTCAAACTTGCCAGAATTGATGGCTGCCTGGGGCGTGCGCATGGACGATACGCTTATTATTGCCGATCGCGGACGGGCGCAACGGGTGGCAGCAGGGCGCGATGCGCGCCGCGCATTGGTCGATTACATTTTGTGGATGGCACTGTCGGATGCAGAAATGGCGCAGGACGATTTGATTACCGCCAATATTGACCGGTTGAATCTCGGTACGGTGGGGGCGTTGGAGACGGTTTCCGGCGCGCGCACAACCTTCATGCCGCTGGTGACCAGTTCAGCCGATGCCACGCTGATGGCGCGCGACTATGTACTGAGCGCGCCGACGCCGGATGATTTGCAACGCGCGTTTGAACCCGGTGCCGCGCCCTACACCATTGCCGCGCGCCTGACCGGGCCGGTGGCGTCGATTTTCCCCGACGGTCCGCCCGATGCCGAAACGAAAAAGGGCGAACGCGCGCGCGCGGACGACCATGTGCCCGAAACCGATGCGGCCAATATTGTCGTGTTCGCCGACAGTGATTTTTTCGATGACCGGTTCTGGGTGAGCGAACAAAATTATCTCGGCCAACGCTTTGGGGTGCCGATTGCCGATAATGGTAAGTTTCTGCTCAATGCGGTCGAAAATATGATGGGGTCGAGCG
>CAJWBV010000145.1 GCA_913020275.1 uncultured Rhodobiaceae bacterium | reverse complement strand
CGTCGACCCGCGCCATGCCGACCAAATGGTGCGCGGTGTGGTCGAATTGCCGAACGGAACGGGGCGCGCGCAGCGCGTTGCTGTTTTTGCCCGCGATGAAAAGGCGGAAGAAGCCAAACAAGCCGGAGCCGATGTCGTTGGTGCCGAGGATTTGGTCGAAACCGTGCAAGGCGGCACAATTGAATTTGACCGGTGTATTGCCACGCCGGACATGATGCCCCTGGTTGGGCGTCTGGGCAAGGTGTTGGGCCCGCGCAATTTAATGCCAAACCCGAAGGTTGGCACGGTGACGGCGGATGTCGCCGAAGCGGTGCGCGCGGCAAAGGGTGGCTCGGTTGAGTTTCGGGTTGAAAAAGAAGGCATTGTGCAGGCAGGTGTCGGCAAGGCCAGCTTTTCCGAAGAACAACTCAGCGGCAATATTCGCGCGCTGGTTTCGGCCATTCACAAGGCCAGACCGTCCGGCGCAAAAGGAACATATGTCCAACGCATTGCAATCAGCTCCACCATGGGGCCCGGCTTGAAGTTGGACGTTACAGGCCTTGAGGCCTGACAAGAATTTCCGCGCCGTTCCGATGGCGCGGGAGTGACCGGAGCTTAGGCTCCGGCCTGTCCGAGATTACAGGTGTGCGGCATGTGCCGGACTTAATGGCCTGTATGAGACGGGAGAACAGTTTTTCGTGCGGCAACGCACGGTATCGGCTGGGCCCGGGACAGGAAGAGCGTCGTCAGGAACGTGCTTCCCGGCGACAATTCCGAACCGGCGGAACTTTGTTCCGCCCCCAAGCGCGCAGGGGTTGCGCGTGTGGAGAGAGAAAGTGGAAAGAGCTAGCAAAGAAGAGCTCGTGACACAGTATAACGGTATTTTCAAAGATGCCGGCGTTGTTGTCGTGACCCACTATTCCGGGCTTTCTGTTCCAGAAATCGATGATTTGCGGAACCAGATGGCGGAAGTCGGCGGCACGGTCAAAGTGACCAAAAACCGACTGGTCAAGCTCGCTCTCGCAGGCACATCAGCTGAGCCAATCAGCGACCTTTTTGCCGGTCCGACCGCTATTGCGTATTCGCAAGACCCGGTCGCGGCACCGAAGGTTGCGGCTAAGTTTGCCAAGGAAAACGACAATTTCGTGATCATTGGCGGCATTATGGACCAGACGGTTCTTGATGCGAATGGTGTGAAAAATCTGGCGTCGCTGCCGTCACTTGACGAATTGCGCGGCAAACTTGTCGGTCTGTTGAGCGCACCGGCCACGAAAGTGGCGGGCGTGTTGCAGGCACCGGCAGGTCAGCTTGCCCGTGTGGTTGGCGCCAAAGCTGCACAGGGTGATGCCGCGTAAAGCGGCGAAATCCCGGATTAACCGATTGGAGAAAGAAAATGGCTGATCTTGAGAAGATTGCTGAAGACCTGTCAGCACTGTCCGTTTTGGAAGCGGCAGAGCTGTCAAAACTTCTGGAAGAAAAATGGGGCGTTTCCGCCGCGGCACCGGTTGCCGTTGCTGCTGCCCCGGCTGCCGGTGGCGATGCCGACGGTGATGCCGCTGAAGCCAAGGACAGCTTTACCGTTGTTCTGGCCTCTGCGGGCGACCAGAAAATCAACGTCATCAAAGAAGTTCGGGCAATCACCGGTCTGGGTCTGAAAGAGGCCAAAGAGATCGTTGAAAGCGCACCGAAGGACCTCAAAGAAGACGTGCCGACGGCCGAAGCCAACGAGCTGAAAGAGAAGCTCGAAGCTGTCGGAGCGACCATCGAACTGAAATAGTTCGAACAACAAAATTGGGGTGGTCGATGAACTGTTTAGTCGACCACCCCGTATTGCCTTTAAGCACTTGTGCTGGGGCCCGGCCTAAAACAGGCCAAAACACAGGTTTCCCCTATACGGGGTTTTGAAATTGAGGACTACACATGTCGCAAGCCTATGCCGGTCGTAAACGTATCAGACGCTCATTCGGACGAATTCCTCAGGTTGTGGAGATGCCCAATCTGATTGAGGTACAAAAATATTCATATGATCAGTTTTTGCAGGTGGAATGTCCCACCGAAGGCCGCGATGAAGACGGCCTGCAGGCGGTTTTTAAATCCGTATTTCCGATCTCAGATTTCAGCGGTGCGTCAATGCTGGAGTTCGTATCCTATGATTTCGAGCGCCCGAAATACGATGTCGAGGAATGCCAGCAACGCGGCATGACTTATGCGGCACCGCTGAAAGTAACGCTGCGTTTGGTCGTTTTCGACATCGACGATGAAACTGGCGCCAAATCCGTCAAAGACATTAAAGAGCAGGAAGTCTATATGGGCGACCTGCCATTCATGACCGAAAACGGCACTTTTGTCGTAAACGGCACCGAGCGCGTCATCGTTTCACAGATGCACCGCAGCCCGGGCGTGTTTTTCGACCACGACAAGGGTAAAACCCACATGTCCGGCAAATTGCTGTTTGCCGCACGGGTTATTCCCTATCGCGGTTCGTGGCTTGATTTCGAGTTTGACGCCAAGGACATTCTGCACGTGCGTATTGACCGTCGGCGCAAACTGCCGGCAACAGTGCTGTTGCACGCGCTGGGTTATGCGTCGGATGAAATTCTGGACATGTTTTATGACCGAGTATCTTACACGCGCGGCAAAGATGGCTGGGTTACACCATTTGATCCTGAACAGCGCCGCGGTTCAAAACCGATTTACGACCTCATTGACGACAAGACCGGCAAGGTCGTGGTCGAGGCGGGGCAGAAAATTTCGCCGCGCAAAGCCAACAAGCTGGCAGAAGACGGCCTGAAAAACCTTCGGGTGAGCGATGAAGAGCTTTATGGGCGGTTTCTGGCCGATGAGCTCATCAGCACCGAGACCGGCGAAATTTTTGCCGAAGCTGGAGATGAAATCACCGAGGAGTTGCTGGCCAAGCTGGGCGAGCTGGGATTCACCGAAATTAACACACTGGCGATTGACCCGATTAATCGCGGGCCGTTTATCCGCAATACACTGGTCGCCGATAAATCATCCGACAAACTTTCCGCGCTGGAAGAGATTTATCGCGTGATGCGTCCGGGTGAACCGCCGACACCGGAAACAGCCGAGACACTTTTTGAAGGCCTGTTTTTTGACAGCGAACGTTATGATTTGTCAGCCGTTGGGCGTGTGAAAATGAATATTCGCCTAGATCAGGAATGCCCTGACGATATCCGCGTTCTGCGTAAAGAAGATATTGTGGGTGTTGTCAAAACGCTTGTCGATCTGCGCGACGGCAAGGGCGATATTGATGATATTGACAATCTCGGCAACCGGCGCGTGCGCTCGGTGGGCGAATTGATGGAGAACCAATATCGCGTTGGTCTGCTGCGCATGGAGCGCGCGATCAAGGAGCGCATGAGCTCGA
>CAJWBV010000144.1 GCA_913020275.1 uncultured Rhodobiaceae bacterium | reverse complement strand
CTTGCAATTCTCCCTCAATCTGGCCCGGGCCCCAGCCAGCATAGCCTAGAAAAAGCCGGAATTTTTCGGGCCCGCGGCCATGCGCGGCATCAACCAGCACGTCGGCCGATTGGGTCAGTGCAATGGGCAGTTCCTGCGACAGGGTATTGTGGGTTTTTTCATAATCACTTGTGTGCAACACAAATCCGCGGTCATTTTGCACCGGCCCGCCGACATATACGGGCAGATTGACCAACCCGGTTTTGGCGACGGTTTCGGGCATGTCTTTCAAAATATCGCCCAGTGACAGCCCCTCGGCGCGTTTATTGATGATAAAGCCCATCGCGCCCTCGCTGTCATGGGCCACCATATAGACGACACTGCGCAAAAACCGTGGGTCGCCCATGCTCGGCATGGCGAGTAGGAACTGCCCCTGCAGGCTTTGAACAGGCGTTTGTGTCATAGGGGCATGTTAGGCCTGCGACGGGCGTGAAACAATGCCACGTTTCGCGCATAATCGACTGCGCCTGTGTGTTCGAAACTCGAACCGGCGCGTCGTTTGCGGTATATTGCGCCCATGAAACCCGTGCTACATGTGTTTTTATCGGCTTGTTTCGCAAGTCTATTGGCCATTTTCCCTGCGCTTGCGGGAATGACGACCCCGTGGATAAAAAGGGATGTCATTGAAGCCCGCCTTGTGCTGGCGCGCGATGCCAAGCAACATTTCGCCGGCGTTGAAATCGTCATGCAACCCGGCTGGCACACCTATTGGCGTTATCCCGGCGCCAGCGGCATTGCGCCGAGTTTCGATTTTTCGGCCAGTCAGAACCTGAAAACCCAAGATCCGGTGTTTCCGGCACCGTATTTTTTCGACGATGGTGCGGGCGGGTTTTTCGGCTATGAGGGCCTGACCGGATTTGTTGTGCCGTTTTTGCTGGAAAATGCAGGCGAAGGGGGCCAAGTCAGCCTCAATTTGGAGCTCGGCGTGTGCCGCGAAGTTTGTCTGCCGGTGCAATTTTCATTTGATCTGCCCGTTATGCCCGGCCCCTTAAAAACCCCCGACGAATTGGACATTATACAGGCCATGCTGGATGCCGGACCGGTGGCACCGTCAGCGGAACTTGGCATCGACACGCTCAGTTATGACGGCGCGGCGCTGCAATTTGTTGTGGTCGGCACAAATCTGGAAAATCCGCAAATCATGGCGATACCCGGCCCCAATGATGTGTTTGGTACGCCGCATATCAGCGCGCGCCACCCGTCTTCGTTTCTGATTGAAATGCCGGCCTGGTCGGTGCTTGACCAAACAATGATTGGCCGTATTGTGGAGGTCATTGTCAGAGACGGTGAACGGGCGGTTTTTCAAAAAATCCAAATCGGCGACCACCGTGTTTCGGGCAAATAAACAACAGGGAATAATCAAGGAGACTTTTCATGACCATCAAACCCGGCAACGCCATGCCTGACGCCCAGCTTATGTATATGACAGATGCGGGCCCGGCACCGATTTCAACAGGTGATCTTTTCGGCGGTAAAACCGTGGCCCTGTTTGCTCTGCCCGGCGCGTTCACGCCGACCTGCTCGAACCAGCACCTGCCCGGCTATGTCGACAAGGCCGAAGACCTGCGCGCCAAGGGCGTGGATACCATTGTCTGTCTGGCCGTCAATGATGCGTTTGTCATGGGGGCTTGGGGCCAGCAACAAGGTGCCAATGGCAAGGTTATGATGGTGGCTGACGGCAATGCCGAACTGACCAAAAAACTGGGGCTTGAAATGGACGGTTCGGGCTTCGGCATGGGCACGCGCTCTTTGCGCTATTCGATGATTGTGCGCGACGGCGTGGTTGAAACGCTCAATGTCGAGCAAAATCCGGGCAAGGCCGTGGATTCGGGCGTCGAAAATCTTTTGTCCCAACTGGGTTAATTGGTACAGAAAGGCTCCATGCCGCGGCGCGCCAGCGCATCGGCATGTTCGTTGCCCGCATTTCCGGCATGGCCTTTCACCCAAACCCATTCGACTGTGTGGCGGGCGCAGGCCGCGTCCAGCGCCTTCCACAATTCGATGTTTTTGACCGGTTTGCCGGCGGCTGTTTTCCAGCCGCGCCGCTTCCAATTCTTAATCCAGCTTGTAATGCCGTCCTTGACGTAAACGCTGTCAGTAACCAGCCGAATTTCGGCTCCGTCCGGCACCGCGCCCAATGCTTCAATGGCGGCCACCAACTCCATTTGATTATTGGTGGTGGACGGCGCTCCTCCGCACAGGTCGCGCGCGCCATCCGGCCCGTTGATCAAAACACCCCACCCGCCGGGGCCGGGGTTTCCGGAGCATGCCCCGTCGGTAAAAATTTCATATTTCATAGCGTTAATCCGTAATCTTCCGGTCGCGTTGCACTGCGGTGAAAGCGCAGTCGGCGCAAAAAATCATTGGGGTTTTTTGGTTCAACCTGCGCGCCGTCGACCTGATTGAGCCAGTCAAAAAGCCGTGTCGTCAAAAACCGCATGGCGGCACCGGCACCCAATATCGGCACGGCGTCTATTTCTTCCGGAGCCAATGGCCGCAGATTTTGATAGCCAGACAGAAGTGCGCGGGCCTTGGTGACATTGAAAGTGGCGTCGGCCTCAAAGCACCACGCATTGAGCGCAATGGCGAGGTCATAGGCATAAAAATCATTGCAGGCAAAATAAAAATCGATCAGACCCGACATATCGCCTTGCATGAAAAATACATTATCGGGAAACAAATCGGCATGAATAATTCCCGTCGGCAGATTGTCCGGCCAATTTTCCTTAAGGCGGGTCAGTTCGCGCTCCATCGCCCGGGTCAGGTCGGGGCTCACCTCATCGGCGCGCGAATGGCAGCGTTCAAACAGTGCCTGCCAATTGCCAAGCCCGTGATTGTTCGGCCGCGTCAATTCAAACCCGTCACCGGCGAGATGCATTTGTGCCATTGCCGCGCCCAGCGCACGGCAATGTTCGGGGCGCGGGGTTTTGACACTGCGGCCTTCCAGAAAACTGACCAGCGCCGCCGGCTTGTTTTTGATGGTGCTGATGAGCCCGCCATCTTTGCGTGCCAGTGGCACCGGACATGACAGGCCTTGTGCCGACAGATGCAACATCAAACCAAGAAAAAACGGCAGGTCGGCGGCGGCGACGCCATTGGCCGAGCTTTCATAAATTGTGAGAATGTACTTTGCATCCGCAGTTGTGAGCAGAAAATTCGAGTTTTGAACGCCTGCTGTGATGCCCTTGAACTCGTCGATTTGCGACAGCGGATATTGCGCTGCAAATTCTGCCAGCGTATCGCTGTCGATCTCGGTATAGACAGCCATTAATCGCCCCTGAGCTGGCGTGGCAGCTTGAAATGCACATTTTCCGGCCCGCCACCGGCCTCCAGAATGTCGAGTGAAAATTGGCCTTGCAATGCCGCAATGACGGCGGCGACCATTTCTTCTGGTGCCGATGCCCCGGCG
>CAJWBV010000143.1 GCA_913020275.1 uncultured Rhodobiaceae bacterium | reverse complement strand
ATAACCCGAAAGGCCGTATACCGTATCATTTGCAATCTCAATTGCCTCTTCTTCGGATTCATATTTCAGGATCGAAAGAACCGGACCAAACACCTCTCGCGTGCAATTGTCATGTCATTCGTAACATTGGCGAAAATGGTCGGCTTGACGTAATAGCCGGCGTTCAAACCATCCGGTTTGCCGGCCCCGCCAGTAACAAGCTCGGTGCCTTCATCAATAGCTTTTTCAATAAGCCCCTGAATTTTATTGAACTGGGTTTCGGACACCACCGGACCGATGACAGTATCATCAGCATGCGGATCGCCAACCTTGACTTGTTCAGCAGCAGCTTTGGCAATTTCAACAACTTCGTCATGTCGCGATGATGGAACAAGCATTCGCGTCGGAGCATTGCACGATTGCCCAGAGTTCTGAAAACAACTTTGCACGCCTTGGGCAACAGCTTTATTGAAATCAGCATCATCTAGAATGATGTTGGCCGATTTGCCGCCAAGTTCTTGCGCCACACGTTTAACGGTATCTGCGGAAGATTTAGCAACCATAACACCGGCGCGTGTAGAACCGGTAAACGACATCATATCGATATCTGGATGCTGAGACATTGCCTCTCCGACGGTTGGCCCGTCGCCGTTAACCAGATTGAAAACACCCGCAGGAACACCGGCATCATCCAAAATTTCAGCGAAAAGAGCTGCGTTCAGCGGCGCCACTTCAGACGGCTTGAGCACCATGGTGCACCCAGCGGCCAAAGCAGGAGCAACCTTACAGGCGATTTGGTTGATCGGCCAATTCCAAGGCGTAATCAGACCGCACACACCCACTGGTTCCTTGGCAATCAGCGTGCCGTTTTGTTCTTTTTGGAATTCATAATTTTCCAAAACGCTGCGCGCGGTTGACAAATGGGCGACGCCCATAGCGGCCTGTGCCGCCTTCGACAACCATATCGGTGCGCCCATCTCACTGGTGATGGTTTCGGCGACCTCGTCAATACGATTTTGATAGGCCCCAATGATGGCATCCAGAAGTTCAAGACGCTCCTGAACAGTACTGCGCGAAAAACTCAAAAAGGCTTTCTTGGCGGCGGCAACCGCCTTGTTCACGTCATTTTCATTGCCAAGCATGATCTGACCGATCACTTGTTCATTGGCCGGGTTAATCACGTCGAACGGTTTCGGATCAGACGGCTCAACCCACGCCCCGTCAATATAGAATTTCAGGCAGTTTTCCATAAGTTTCTCCCTCAAAAGTTGGTATCTTGCATGAAAGCAGATTTAGACCGCCAATCAAGCGTAAAATGATGCTAACCGCCCGAAAATTAGCTAGCGCTATTGGGTTCGACAGGTTTTTTCCAGAACTCCGGCCAAATCATGCGTATGCCGCTGCAACATGCGCGCCAGATTTGCCGGTGGCATGTGCGGCTCAAGAGCAGAGAAATCAAGCGGTTCACCGATCACTACATCAAGCGAGGAACCGACTCGGCGGCGCACTTCATGGAAGATCAAGGCTATGCGAAGCGCATTGCTAACATGGCTTGCCACCTGATAAGGCAGGCTGTTCTGGCCCTCAAAAAATACCGGCACAACGCTGGCCTCAGTGCGCCGGATTAATTGCCCGACGAGCGGTGCCCAGTCTTCGTCAAATGCGTCCCGAGAAAAGATTTTTGGAGTGGAGGCAATACCGCCAGCGGGAAAAACTATCAGCGACCCACCCGCGTTCAAATGCTCGCGCGCAGCTTTGCGTGAAGCCAGATTGGTCTGAAGGGCTTGCGGCGTCAGCTCAAAATCGACTGGCAACACATAACTGTCTAACTCTGGCGCACGGCACAAGAGCGCGTTTATCAGAATTTTAAAATCACCACGGGTACGCGCCGCTAGCAGACAGATGACAATGCCGTCCAGAACGCCATAAGGGTGATTGGCAACAAAAATTAGAGGTCCTTTGGCAGGAATTTTTTCAAGCGGGAAACCATGCCAGTTGACGCGCAAATTGAGGCGATCAACGGCTTCGTCAAAAAACCGATTGTGTGGCAAAGCATCTCGCTGATAGTCGCGATACAGGCGTTTGAGAAAGGGCTGGCCGGTCAATAACTCGACACAGCGTATGCCGAGTTTTCGCGGCAGAGGATCGTTCGGCGAGGCGTAGCTGAATTCGTCTATCAACATTGCAAGACCTCAATAAATATCGGCAGTAAACGGGGTTATAACACTTGCGCGGCTATGTTTTCTAGACCGCAAAATGCGTTTTATCGTGCTCGCGCCGGCGCCTAGCTCGCAATGACACCGCAGCGGTTCCGGAAGTCTATCGGCAGAAAAAAGCAATGCGTCGGCGCAACAATAGACCTTCGGGTTTTGTGGTCGCTTCCCTGTCATGGCCCCTCGGACTGAAGAAAGTCGCGGCGACCCAAACACCCTCGGATCGTCGCGGCAGCTCGGCCGTTTCGTATAATGCCGTTCAAACATATCGCCAAAAACATTAGACGAGCGCCTTTTGAATTTCATGCGCCAAAAGCCAGATGCGATCGCGCCCCCAGCAGGAAAAAACTTCCTGACCCTTATCGTCAAGCAGACGGTAGCTCGGCACGCCCCAAAGGCCTGACGCCATCATTTGCAGGCGGTTTTCCTCAATCGGGCCTTCCCAATCGGTATTGTCGATTACCTCGCTGGCCGCCGCCCAGTCAAGACCGGCGCGTTCAACCACAATTTTAATGCCCTGATCGCTGCCGACATCAATCCCCTCAGACCATGCCATTTTACAAAAAGCCAACAACAATTCGCCGCCCTTGCCGACCTCATCGGCCATGGCAAAAAGCGAATAGCACCGCCGCACCGGATCGCCAACCGGATCAAAAATATGTCCAAACGGCACACCGACGCGGTCAGCCTCGCGCTTGGTATCGCGCATGATATAGCGCCCTTTGACCGCCGGTACGGGCAAATCCCGCATCACCATGGGCAGTACCGGGCGTACAACAAGATCGACCGGATAATAGCTCGGCAGATCAAGCGTTTCGGGCATGGAAACATAGCTGTAGGGGCTACGTATGGACGGGTAAAACTCTAGCGTCAGTCGTCGTTGTGCGGGCCTTGACACGAAAGCAGGGCGGGGTTGGAAATGCACCACTTGGCGGTGCCCGCTGCGTTGCAGGCCGGTTTGGATCAGGCGTTCCTCCAAATAGGGCAAGCGGTCAATACCCCAATACCATTCGCCAGCATAATAGAGCGTGCCGCCCAGATAATGCCCCAATGCTTCGCGCTCGCGCCTGCCGGTTTCGCGCTGTTCGGCGGCCAGCGTGTCACTGACGAGAGGCAGTTTCGACAGTGTCTGGGAATCGCCGGCCCACAATGCTGCGCCGATTTCGACCGCGGCAGTAACCTTATTGCCGGTTGCTACCAAGGCGCGTTCGGCAAGTTGGCAGATTTCTGCTGGTGGCTGACTGCCCGGATCGTCAAATTGCAA
>CAJWBV010000142.1 GCA_913020275.1 uncultured Rhodobiaceae bacterium | reverse complement strand
GTTGCCCGCGCCCTGCTGGTTGAACGCGGGCAGCAAAACAAGAACTGCCACCACATAGGTCCGGCCAAAGACGCCGATTTGCTGGCCGGTATTGATATCCGCCTCACGGAGATTGATGAGGCCGACTTTATTCTGTTTTCCGGCATGAATGACGATACGGTGGAAACGCCGGATGATTATTTGGACGCCATGAGCACATGGCACGAGCGCAAATTGCAACTTGTATGTGCCAATCCCGATCGGCAGGTGCAATTTGGCGACCGCGTGATTTATTGCGCCGGCGCGGTGGCTGAAATTTATGAACAAAATGGCGGCGATGTAGTCTGGCTTGGCAAACCCTATCAGCCGGTTTATGAGCGCGCATGCGCGCAATTGAACGCCATGCTGGACGCACCGGCGCGCATATTGGCGATTGGTGACGGGCCGAAAACCGACATACCCGGCGCCGAAGCCGCCGGTATCGACGCACTGTTCATCAGCGGCGGGCTGGCCGGAGCCGTGCAAAAGCTCGACACGGCCGAACAAATCGCCGCCGTTCTGGAAGCGGAAAACACCCGCGCGCTGGCCGCCATGCGCCATCTTGTCTGGTAATTCATATCTGGATAGAACAAGTCATGAGTAACGCGTCGAACCTCTATCACAGTTTAAAAGCCCTGCCCGCTTCGGCGCGCGGCAGTCTGTTGGCGATTGGTAATTTTGACGGTGTGCATCTGGGCCATCAGGCGGTCATCAAACAGGCGCGCGAAAATGCCGATAGGTTGGGTTGCCCTCTGGGTGTAATGCTGTTCAACCCGCATCCGCGCCAGTTTTTTGCTCCTGACGCGCCACCCTTCCGCCTGACACGCCTGCCGACGCGCGCGCGCCTGCTGGCCGGTCTGGGCGTCGATTTTACCCTCGCCCTGCCATTTGACGCGGAATTGGCGGCGTGCCCTGCATCTCAGTTTATTGACACGATTTTAATCAATGCGCTCGGCATTTCGGGCGTCAGCGTGGGCCATGATTTCCATTTCGGCAAAGACCGGCAAGGCACACCGGACATGCTGGCTCAGCGTGGGGCCGAAGCCGGTTTCGAGGTGTTTGTCACCCCCGCCGTGCTACAGGCCGAGAGCGAGGCGCCCTATTCATCATCTGCCATTCGCCAGCTTTTGCGCGATGGCGATGTGCGCGCTGTCGCAGCACTCATGGGCCATAGCTGGTCGATCGAGGGCAGTGTGAGCCACGGCGACAAGCGCGGGCGCACCATTGGGTTTCCGACCGCAAATATGGAACTGGGCGATTATTTGCAACCGGCCTTCGGGGTCTATGCCGTGCGTGCGGAAATTCTGTCGGGGGCCATGCAGGGCCAAATTCATGACGGGGTGGCAAATCTGGGTCTGCGCCCGACCGTGGGCGGCACCGCGCCGCGGCTGGAAACACATTTGTTCGACTTTGACGGCGATTTATACGATCAGGAATTGGGTGTTGCGCTGCTTGATTTTATTCGGCCCGAACAGAAATTTGACGGGCTGGACGCGCTCAAAGCACAAATTGCGCGCGACAGTCAGGCCGCACGCGACGCGCTGGCCGCGCAACCGATAAAATAAAGGGCCTGACAGCGGGAAATGCGAGAGCAATCTTAGCCCTTTTCATGCCCTGCCTGCATTGGTAAAAACCAGCCATGGAAAACGACTCACGCGACTATCGCGAAACACTGAATCTGCCGCAAACGGACTTTCCAATGAAGGCCGGTCTGCCCAAACGCGAGCCCGAAATTCTCGCAAATTGGGCGCGCATTGGCCTTTATGACAAATTGCGCGCGCAAGGGAAGGGCCGCGAAAAATTTGTGCTGCATGACGGCCCGCCTTACGCCAATGGCGATGTGCATATCGGCCATGCGCTGAACAAAATCCTGAAAGACGTGATTGTGCGCTCGCAACAAATGATGGGCAAAGACGCCGCTTATGTGCCCGGCTGGGATTGCCACGGCCTGCCGATTGAATGGAAAATCGAGGAGCAATACCGCAATAAGGGTCTGGACAAGGATGATGTGCCGGCCGGCGAATTTCGCGCCGAATGCCGCAGTTTCGCCGAAAAATGGGTGGCCGTTCAAAGTGAGCAGTTTCAGCGGCTGGGCATTTTGGGCGATTGGGAGAACCCCTATACCACCATGGCGTTTGACGCCGAAGCGGTAATTGTTTCCGAATTTCAGAAATTCGTGATGGATGGCAGCCTGTATCGCGGCTCCAAGCCCGTCATGTGGTCGGTGGTTGAAAAAACGGCGTTGGCCGAGGCGGAAGTCGAATATGAAGAGCATGTCTCACCGACGATTTTTGTAAAATTCCCCGTTGCTGCGGCACCCGACCCGTCGCTAACGCAAAATTCCTATGCGGTGATCTGGACGACAACACCGTGGACACTGCCCGGCAACCGCGCCATGGCCTATGCCGAAAACCTGACCTATGGCGTATATCAGGCAGGCGACGAAAAACTGGTGTTATGCGACAGCCTTGCCGATCAGGTTATGCAGGCCGCAGGCATTGAAACTTACGCGCGCCTGCAAGATATCGACCCCGGCACGCTGACCTGCAAACACCCGCTGGCCGAACAGGGCTATGATTTTGACGTGCCATTGCTGGCCGGTGATTTTGTGACTGATGAAACCGGCACCGGTCTGGTTCATATTGCGCCCGGCCATGGTCAGGACGATTTTGAACTGGGCATGAAACACGGGCTTAATGTGCCCTTCACCGTGAATGAGGCGGGTGTCTATTACGATGATGTGCCGGTGTTTGCCGGCGCGCGCGTGCTTGACGACAAAGGCAAGGACGGATCTGCCAACGGCGCTGTAATCGGGGCGCTGGTGGAGGCCGGCCGACTGCTTGCCAAGGGGAAATTGCGTCACCAATACCCGCATAGCTGGCGCTCGAAAGCACCGCTGATTTTCCGCAACACGCCGCAATGGTTCATCTCGATGGAAAAAACCGGGATTCGCGACAAGGCGCTGGCCGCGATTGACGATGTGACATGGTATCCCAAAACCGGTCGTAACAGAATTTACGCCATGATTGAAAACCGCCCCGACTGGGTGGTGTCGCGCCAACGCGCATGGGGCGTGCCGCTAACCGTATTTGTGCATCGCGAAACCGGCGAGATTTTGCGCGACGCCGACGTGAACGCCCGCATTGTCGATGCGGTGCGCCAAAAAGGTGCCGATGCGTGGTTCGATGAAGACCCGCAAAATTTTCTGGGTGCGGAATATGCGGCGGCTGATTATGAGCGCGTGACGGATATTCTCGATGTCTGGTTTGACAGCGGCGTGACGCACGCCTTTGTTCTGGAAGCGCGCGACGACCTGCAATGGCCGGCCGATGTTTACCTTGAAGGCTCCGACCAGCATCGTGGCTGGTTTCATTCTTCACTGCTGGAAGCATGTGCCACACGCGGTCAAGCGCCTTACAAGCAGGTTGTTACGCACGGCTTC
>CAJWBV010000141.1 GCA_913020275.1 uncultured Rhodobiaceae bacterium | reverse complement strand
CCAACAAAGCCGCGATCGGCGTGGCTTCAATGCCCAGCGCAGCAAGGTCGGGCAGATTTTCGCCGACCACATTGTCCGAGCGTAACAAAATAACCTGATCCGGCGTCAGCGGCGGCGTAGGCAGAAATCGCGTAAACTGCGCCAACATGCCAGCCACCGCAAAAGGCAAGGGTGCCAGCAGGCGGCGTTTGCCGATTTTATCGAGCATCAACTCCATCAATTCGCGGAAGGTGTAAATTTGCGGGCCGCCAAGCTCGTAAATGCCCGACGGCGCACCGTCCAAACACGCCGCCACCGCCTGCGCCACGTCAAAAACGCCGACCGGCTGATAGCGCGTGAGCCCGCCGCCGACAAGCGGCAGTGCCGGCGCAATTTGCGCCATACGCGCAAAGCGGTTGAAAAAATCATCCTCCGGCCCGACCACAATGGACGGGCGCAAAACATGCGCTTGCGGACACGCCGCCAATATCGCCGCTTCGCCTTCGGCTTTGCTACGCGCATAGGCAGAGGCAGAACCGGCATCGGCCCCGATTGCAGAAATCTGAATGAAGCGGTCAATGCCTTGTTCCGCGGCCAGCGTTGCCAAACGCGCCGCACCTGCGCTCTGCACGGCATCAAATTTTTGCGGGCCGGTTTCGTATAAAATGCCCACCGCGTTGATTACTGCCGAAGCCCCTTGAAGCGCGGCGCGCGAACTCGTTTCGTCGCGAATATTGCCCTGCACAAGCTCGATCTGCCCCGTGCGCCCTGCCGTTTTCAGAAACAAAGCCTCGTTGGGGCGGCGCATGACAACGCGCAATTTGAACCCGTCTTTTGCCAGCCGCCGCACAATATGGCGCCCAACAAAACCCGATCCGCCAAAAACGACCACAGGGCCCATCTGTGTGCCAGCCATTACCCGCTCCTCTTCTCAAGGCATAGGTTCAAGTCATAAAACATGCAACGGCGGGCGTGAAGTGCAAAAACATTGCGGCAATATTGACAATGGGCATGCGGGCTTCTAAACAGCCGATAGGGCCCAGGTGGCGGAATTGGTAGACGCGCTAGCTTCAGGTGCTAGTGCCCGCAAGGGCGTGGAAGTTCGAGTCTTCTCCTGGGCACCATTTTTCAAGTTTTAATGTGACGGCTGATGAAAATACTCATTTCCGGTGGTGGCATTGGCGGGTTGACCGCGGCCTTGTGTTTCCTGCATCACGGGGCCGAAGTCACCGTGTTGGAGCAGGCCCCCAAATTGGGCGAGGTCGGTGCAGGCATTCAAATTCCTCCAAATGCCATGAAAGTATTTGCCGCTTTGGGCCTGGATGCGGCGTTGGCCGAGACAGCCTTCCAGCCATTGTCCATTGAGGCACGCATGGGGCGTTCGGGGCTGGAATTGTTTCACATTCCACTGGCTGAGCACGCGGTCAAACGCTGGGGCGCCCCATATCTGCATATTCACCGCACCGATTATATTGCAGTGCTGGCAGCAGCACTGCGCGCGCAAAGCCCGGATGCGCTTCAGCTGGGTGGCGAGGTTGCGGGCTACTGCCAAACCGAAGAAGCGGTTGAGGTGCGGTTGGCCGACGGGCGGCGAATAACCGGCGATGCGTTGATCGGTGCCGACGGCATTCACTCGCCCGTGCGCGAGCAAATGCTGGGCGCAGAAAAGCCGATATTTACCGGCAATATCGCCTGGCGCGCGGTTGTGCCTATGGCGGCGCTGGGCGCGCATGCGCCGCGACCGACGGCGTGCGCGTGGATGGGGCCGGGCAAGCATTGTGTGACCTATCGTCTGCGGCGCGGCACGCTGGCAAATTTTGTCGGCGTGGTCGAACGCGATGATTGGACGACAGAATCATGGACCGAACGCGGCACGCGCGAAGAGGCGCTGGCCGATTTCGCCGACTGGCACCCCACCATAACCCGCCTGTTGGGCGAGGCCGATACGCTTTATCGTTGGGCTCTGTTCGACCGCGCGCCACTGCCGCGCTGGGTTGATGGCCGCGTTGCCCTTCTGGGCGATGCGGCCCATCCGATGTTGCCTTTCATGGCGCAAGGCGCGGCCATGGCGGTGGAAGATGCCTGGGTTGTCGCGCGCGAAGTGACGCAAAAAACGAGCCCCGCGCGCGGGCTTGAAGCCTATCAGCATTTACGCCAAACCCGCGCAAGCCGTGTGCAGGCCGGCTCACGTGCCAATGCCAAAACCTTTCACAAACGCACGAGGCTCGGCCAATTGGCAACTTATGGCCCAATGTGGCTGGCCGGAAAATTTGCGCCCATGGCCGTGCACAAACGCCAAAACCCAATATACGGGCATGACGTGACGCGGCTGGATAAATGAGGCGTTAGAACCGCGTGTCGGCAATCGTTGTGCGGTGCAGCAATCGGTCGTGGCCGTCAAAGCCGCCTGTCGCGGCATGCAAAAGCGCGCGATTGTCCCACATGACCAGCATATTGGCCGACCATTTATGCGAGTAGGTGATCTCTTCTGCCGTTTGATGGGCATAGAACTCCAGCAACAAAGCGTCGCTTTCCTCTTTTTCCAGCCCGGCGAAACCCTGAATATAGGAAATCGACGAATAAAGCGCTTTCTTGCCGGTCTCATGATGGGTGCGCACGAAAGGATGCTCGGTTTTTTCGCGCGCCTTTTCATTCGGAATTATTTTCATCGACCGTCCACTGTCTTGGTCTGCATCGCCATATACGCCGTCCGGCGCATAGCCCAGCTCGGCGGAGTGGATGGCAGTCAGACTGTCGGCTTTGTCACGCAAATTGTCCGGCAGACGTTCATAGGCCGCCACCTGATCGGCAAACAGCGTATTGCCACCGATAGGGGGAATGGTAATCCCAAACAGACAGGTGCCCGCGGGCGGTATGTCAAGAAAGCTCCAGTCAGAGTGGAAACCTTCGGCAAAAATCGGCGTTGTTTCATCGGCATTGCGCTGGATGGCGGCAATGTTTTCATGCCCGTCAATATGCCCGAAAAACGGGTCTTGGCCGAACGCGCCAAAATATTGGGTGAACCGCTCCAGATCCGTGTCATCCATCGGCTGATCGGGAAAGGCCAGCACTTTGTTTTCCAGCCAATGCGCGCGAATTTCGCCAACAATATCGTCTGACAGGTCTTGTGTCAGATCAACGCCGGTCACAAACGCACCGCATGCCGCACCGGTTTTTTTCACATTGAGACCCATGACACCTCCCCCTCAGAGCATTTTTTCATGGCTACCCTAAAAAATGCGGTGAAAAGCACCGCATGTCAACGCCACCTTGGTATTACCCCTCTGCCGATTCTCTTGACCCCAAACAAACTCCAGATGGGCCCCTTGGGACCCTTTCGGGGCGGAGTTGCCCCTAACAAGCTCCACATGGGCCACTTGGGCCACTGGGCCAGAATTGGAATGGCCACACGGGGGGTGTGGAATAATGGTATGGCCACACAGGGGTTGTGGAATAAGGGTATGGCCACACACTGGCACACAGGGACCGG
>CAJWBV010000140.1 GCA_913020275.1 uncultured Rhodobiaceae bacterium | reverse complement strand
CTATAAACTGGCGCTGATGACCTTTCAGCGCTTTCGTGCGATTGCCGAACGACTGGGCATTGTCAATCTGGCGGCCTTTGCCACGGCCGCTGTTCGTGAGGCAGAAAACCGCGATGCGTTCGTTGCCGAAGCGGAAGAAATTCTCGGCCATGAAATCCGTGTGCTGAGCGGACAGGAAGAAGCGGAATATTCCGCTGACGGTGTGATGCTGGCGATACCGGGAGCTGACGGCATTGTGGCGGATTTGGGCGGCGGCAGTCTTGAGCTGGCGCGGGTCAGGGATGGCGTGACCGAGAAATGGGCAACCCTGCCACTGGGCGTTCTTGCCTTGCGCGAATATTCAAAAAACAACCGGGCTGAAATGTCGAAGATTATTGAGGCGGCACTTAAAAATGTGCGATGGCTCAAAAGCGGAAAAAAGCGCCCGCTTTACATTGTTGGCGGTACATGGCGTAACCTTGCCAAAGTGCATATGACACGCACGGATTATCCGCTTCAAGTTCTCCATCAATATGAAATTGCCGGTGGCGAAATGATGAATTTCGCGGAAAAAATTTCTCGCATGAAAGATGCCCAAGCCCTGAAACTTGAAGCCTCATCCAGCAACCGGCGCGCCGGATTGCCGATTGCGGCGCGTGTTTTGAGTCATTTGATGGCGCATGCCAAGCCCGACAATATTGTGGTGTCGGCCAATGCCGTGCGCGAAGGCATGCTTTATTCGATTTTGACGCCGAAATATCGCGCGCTCGACCCGCTTTTGCTGGCCTGCGAAGAAATGGCCGCGCGGCTTTGCAAATCGGCCGATTACGGGCATGAATTGGCGGTATGGTCGTCAAAGGTATACAAAAATTCTAATTGGACACTTGGATCCAAAAAGGCTTTTTCGCGGTTGCGCGAGGCCGGATGCCTGATCTCGGATGTGGCTTGGGCGAGCCATCCGAGTTGGCGTGCCGATACGGTACGACAAGTGGTTCTGACCGCTCCTTTTTCCGGCATTCGCCATGAAGAGCGTGTTTTTCTTGCTCATGCGCTGGCCTATCGGCATGAGGTGGATGGCGGTGAGATAAAATACGGGCCCCTTGACCTTTGTGCATCCGACCGACGCTTGGCGCGGGCGATGGGTCTCAGTTTTCGGCTTGCTCATTCGCTGTCGGCTTCCTTGCCGGGCGCGTTGCCGATGACAAGATTAAATGCTGGGCGCAATTATCTGACCTTGAAAATCGATCCGTCGCGCAGCGAATTAATGGGGCCGATTATTTCCAAGCGTCTGGCGGCGGTCGCTTCAGAGCTCGATTTGAAACCGCGGCTGGAAATCAAGCCGGTCAAAGACATTTCAGTCGCGTGATATCAGAACGACGGAATTATTTTCCGATGCCATGGCCAGCTTGCCGTTTTTGAGCGCCAGCGCATAATCGCCAAATATTTCGCGACGCCAGCCATACATGGCCGGTACATCCGGTTCGTCGTCGCTGGCAATACGTTCCAGATCGGCAACATTGGCAATCAGTTTTGGCGCCACGCCGGTCTCCTCGCTGCGCTGTTTGAGCAAAACTTTCAAAAGGTCAACCAGTGCTCCAATTCCCGGCTTGTTCACCACGGGCGGTGTCGGTTCGGGCAGAGTTTCTTTGGCGCGGTTGCGCCCGCGCGACACCGCTTCGAGAAGCTCGTCGGCATATTTGGAGTTTTCAAACCCTTTGGGCACGGCGCGCAATTTGGCCAGCGCGGTTTTATGGCGCGGGGCCTGCACCGCAAGCTCGCGCAAGGCATCATCTTTAAGCACCCGATTGCGCGGCACATTGCGCGTTTGCGCGGTAGCATCGCGCCATTTTGCAACCTCGATAAAAATTCCCATCACATGCGGCCGCCGATCCTGAAACTTCAGCCTTTTCCATGCATTTTCCGGGTCCTGTTCGTAAGTTGCCGGATTGAGAAGAATGTCCATTTCTTCTTTCAGCCAGCCATGGCGTCCGTTTTTTTCAAGCTCTTCCTTGAGATAGCGATATGCGCCGCGCAAATGCGTTACATCAGCCAGCGCATAAGTCAGTTGCTTTGCCGAAAGCGGGCGCCGCCCCCAATCTGTGAAACGACTGTCCTTATCAATTTTGCCGCCTGTGGTTTTGCGGATAAGGGTTTCATAGCCGACCGCATCTCCAAAACCGCACACCATGGCGGCAATTTGCGTGTCGATGGTCGGCGTGGGGATAATGCCGGCCTGTTTGTGAAATATTTCAATATCCTGCCGGCAGCCGTGCATCACCTTGGTCACTGCCGGGTTTACCAGCAGGTCATAGAATGGTTGCAGGTCGATGCCCTCGGCCAGCGGGTCAATCATGCCTTCAAAGCCATCGCCCGCCGTTTGAATGAGGCAGAGTTTTGGCCAGAATGTATGTTCGCGCAGAAACTCCGTATCGACCGTAATAAACTCGCAAGTTGCAAGCGCCGTGCACAGGTCTTCCAGCTCGGCTGTTTGTGTAACCAAATTCATGGGCATTTTATAAAGAACCTCGCCGCGTTTGTCGCCACTTGAAAACGCAGATAGTTTACCGCCACCAATGCTTGACAAATGCCTCCAAGCGGTGAATTTATGGCGCACACAAATCGAAAAGGGTAACACCATGCATCTGTACAGAACGCATACATGCGGGGCATTGCGCGCTGAAAACATTGACGAGCAAGTGCGGGTGTCCGGTTGGGTGCACCGCAAGCGTGATCATGGCGGTCTGTTATTCATTGATTTGCGCGACCATTATGGGCTCACCCAGCTGGTTATCGAGCCGTCCAGCCCGCATTTTGCGCTGGCCGAGCAGATTCGCGCCGAAAGTGTCATTCGTGCCGACGGCAAGGTGGTGGCTCGCGATGACGAGGCGTGCAACCCGAATCTGCCGACCGGCGACATTGAGGTGTATTTGTCCGAGTTGGAAATTCTGTCCGAAACCGGCGACCTGCCTCTCCCGGTTTTCGGTGAGCCGGATTACCCTGAAGATATTCGCTTGCGCTACAGGTTTCTGGATTTGCGCCGCGACTCGCTACACCGCAATATTGTACTGCGCTCCGACATTATCAGTTGGCTACGCCAACGCATGACGGCGGACGGCTTTCGCGAATATCAAACGCCGATTTTGACAGCTTCCAGTCCGGAAGGGGCACGTGATTTTCTGGTGCCCTCGCGCATGCATCCGGGCAAATTTTATGCCCTGCCGCAAGCGCCCCAGCAATTCAAACAGCTTTTGATGGTTGCGGGTTTTGACCGATATTTTCAAATCGCGCCGTGTTTTCGCGATGAAGACGCGCGTGCCGACCGCTCGCCGGGCGAGTTTTACCAGCTTGATTTGGAGATGAGTTTCGTAACGCAGGAAGATGTATTTGCTTGCGTCGAGCCGGTGTTGCGCGATTTGTTTCAAGCCTTCGGCAATGGCAAGCGGGTGACAGAGGAGTTTCCGCGCATTCCCTATGCGGAAGCCATGCAGAAATATGGATCTG
>CAJWBV010000139.1 GCA_913020275.1 uncultured Rhodobiaceae bacterium | reverse complement strand
GGGTTGGAACATTAACAGAATTAAGTTTTTGCATAAAAAATTCTGACAAAAAATTGTTTAAAACTCCCTTACCTTCTATAACCTCCTTTTTTTTTGCATTAAAGGCGGTTGCTTCATCCTTAAAATGCTGGATTAAGCTATAGGAATCACTAGTAGAGTACAAAATCTTTGCCTTGCCTTCATAAAGCGCAGTGCGTTCCATGACATCCATACCTATGACACCGCCCCGAAGACACGGTCAAAGATCGTGTCGACATGACGAAAATGCTGGTCGAGATCGAACAGGGCATCAATACCGTCTGCGCCAAGGCTGTCCATGACATCTGCATCCGCCTTGAGCAGATCGCGATAGCTGGCGCCTGTCTTCCAGCTTTCCATCGCATTGCGCTGGACCATGCTGTAGGCATCTTCGCGGATGACGCCTCGCTGCGTCAGCGCCAGCAGCAACTGCTGTGAATGAACAAGACCGCCAAGCTGATCGAGATTGGCCTGCATGGACTCAGGATAGACAACCAGCGCCTCAACCACACCGGCCAGCCGCTGCAGCGCGAAATCAAGGGTAATGGTGGCGTCAGGCCCGAACACCCGTTCAACGGATGAATGTGAAATATCGCGTTCATGCCACAGCGCCACATTTTCAAGCGCCGGTGTCACCGCAGCGCGCACGACCCGCGCGAGGCCCGTCAGGTTTTCTGTCAGCACCGGGTTCCGCTTGTGCGGCATGGCCGATGAACCTTTTTGGCCTTCGGAGAAATGCTCTTCGGCTTCCAGCACCTCCGTGCGCTGAAGGTGGCGCACTTCGACGGCCAGACGCTCGATTGAAGAGGCGATAACGCCCAGTGTGGCAAAGAACATGGCATGGCGGTCGCGCGGAATAACTTGCGTCGATACAGGCTCGATCGCAAGGTCCATTTTTTCGGCGACATGTGCCTCGACAGCCGGATCAATATTGGCAAATGTGCCGACCGCGCCGGAAATGGCGCAGGTTGCAATTTCCGTGCGCGCCGCAACCAAGCGCGCACGGTTTCGGTCAAATTCGGCATAGGCTTGGGCCATTTTGAGGCCGAATGTCGTCGGCTCTGCGTGAATGGCATGACTGCGCCCGATGCAGGGCGTCATTTTGTGCTCCATTGCACGGTTTTTCAGTGCCCGCAACAAGGCGTCAATGTCGGCGAGCAGAATATCGGCGGCGCGGGTCAGTTGCACATTGAAGCAGGTGTCCAGCACGTCCGAGGAGGTCATGCCCTGATGCACAAAACGCGCTTCCGGCCCAACATGTTCGGCAAGCGAGGTCAAAAACGCGATGACATCATGTTTAACCTCGCGCTCAATCTCGTCAATGCGCGCAACATCAAAGCCGCCGCGCTCGCGTACGGCCTTGGCAGCGTCCGCCGGTACGATGCCAAGCTCCACCATGGCATCCATGGCATGCGTTTCGATATCGAGCCAGATCGAAAAGCGGCTTTCGGCTTCCCACAAGGTTGTCATTTCGGGGCGGGCATAACGCGGAATCATCAGCAATCTCCTTTGCGCTTGCTTTAGCAGATTGTCGGCACCGCGCAAAGCAAACCGAACTAAAAATTCGGTGCCTGCGGTTCCAAAAGACCCAGATTTTTGAAACTCACCTCGTCCACACGCCCGATAATGAGGTGGTCATGCACTACAATATTGAACTGACTGGCCAATGCATAAAGTTTGTTGGTCATATCAATATCGGCTTTCGACGGCGTGGGATCGCCGCTGGGGTGGTTGTGTACGAGAATGAGCGCAGAGGCGTTCAACTCAAGCGCGCGTTTGATAACCTCGCGCGGATAAACAGGTGCGTGATCCACCGTGCCGGAACCCATCAGTTCGTCGGCGATAATGTGGTTTTTCTTGTCGAGAAACAGCACATGAAATTCTTCTCTGTTTTTCTCGGCTATTTTGGTGCGGCAATAGTTGATCATCTGGTTCCGGTTTGCCAGTGCCGGTTTGTGCATGATGCAGCTCCGCCCGAAGTTGAGCGCAACGGCTTCGATGAGGCGAAACTCGGTAATGACTTCCTGCCCGATGCCGGTGACTTCCAAAAGCCGGGCATCGGCGGCGCTGAGCACACCGGAAAGGTCGCCGAACCGATCAAGCAGGTCGCGCGCCAGAGGTTTGACATCGCGCCGCGGCAGTGCGCGAAACAAAATAAGTTCCAGAAGTTCATAATCATGCAGTGCCATATGGCCGCCGCGACGCAGGCGCTCGCGCAATCTTTTGCGGTGGCCGATGCGGGTGGTGTCTTGAATTTTGCGGGGTTGTTTTTGTTTTTCCTGTCCCACAATGTCTCTTTCTGCTCAGTCGTCCTGAATGCGGTGGGGCGTATCCAATCCGCCCGGCGATTTGGTGAAAATTTCAACACCGTCAGCCGTTACGCCAACGGAATGTTCATATTGCGCGGAAAGGGTCCGGTCGCGGGTGACAGCGGTCCATCCGTCGCCCAGAATTTTTACCGCCGGTTTGCCCAGATTCAGCATCGGCTCAATGGTGAAAAACATGCCCTCGCGCAAAACCAACCCCTCGCCGGGACGCCCGTAATGCAGAATATTGGGCGTATCGTGGAAAACACGGCCCAGACCGTGCCCGCAAAAATCGCGCACAACTGCGAGCCGGTTAATTTCGGCATGCTGTTGAATGGCGAAGCCGATGTCTCCCAGCGAGGCACCGGGCCGCACGGCATTGATGCCTGCCATCATCGCCTCATATGTTACATCCATCAAGCGCTTGGCCTTCACCGACACATCGCCAAGGCTGTACATGCGGCTGTGATCGCCGTGCCAGCCTTCAAAAAACAATGTCACGTCGACATTCATTATGTCGCCCTCGCGCAGGCGGCGGTCGCCCGGAATGCCGTGGCAGACAACGTGATTTATCGAGGTGCAAACGGATTTTTTAAAGCCGCGATAATTGAGAGGTGCTGGCACCGCGCCCTGATCGCGGATAATTTCCAGCGCTTTGTCATCGAGCGCCTGCGTGGTCGTGCCGGGCACCACAAACGGGCTCAACTCATCAAGCGTGCGCGCCGCCATCTGCCCCACCTTGCGCATGGCATCGAAATCTTCTGCCGTATGAAGCTTGATCTGACCGGTGTTTTTGAGCGGCTCGGAATTGGCGGCAATGAAATTCATCTTGTTTCCTCACTTTGGAAATAGCATGTTCTCATCAGCATTGTCGATAAGCGGCTTGGTGTTTGTCACCGCCCGTTTTTCACTGCGCATTTGTCACTGCGCATTTGTCACTGGGACAAACGAACCTAAGTATGCATCAGGAGGCAGATATGGGCACAGACGACACCACCGCGTCACAAGATGCATCTTCCGCCAATGGAGACGGTAATGTAACCGCGTGCATGTTGATTATCGGCAATGAAGTTCTTTCTGGTCGGACACAGGACAAAAACCTGTCTTTTCTCGGCACCGCGCTGGGTGAGATTGGCATCGATATGCGCGAAGCGCGAATTATTCCCGATGATCC
>CAJWBV010000138.1 GCA_913020275.1 uncultured Rhodobiaceae bacterium | reverse complement strand
CGCGCTTTGCCAAGCTGTCACAAGCCCAAGCCGTCACATTATGCGCACAACTCGTGCGTATGAAAACTGGCTGTCTCCCAATCGCCCCTTAATGGTCATTGAGCAAAATATCGCGCGCCTGATTAAGTTGCGCGGCAATCCAGTCCGTGCCGCCGTGATCGGGGTGGTTTTTGACAATTAGATCCCGATAGGCCGTTTCTATCTCTTCCCGACTTGCCGCTGCATCCACTCCCAGCACGTCGCGCGCCTCGGCGACTGTCATGGGTTGCGAACCGGCTTTATCACCTGCCGCGCGCTTGGCTTTTCCGCCATTGTCACTCTCGCGCGTCACACGCCACAGGCGCAACAACCACATCATGATAAAGCCTAGCGGCGCGGCAAGCCCATAACGCCCGGCCAGCGCCAACACGACAAGTCCCGTACCAAGAATAATGAACAAGGTGACCAGAGCCAGCAGGCGCAAGTGACGGGCGGACAGACGCGCCGCCAGAGATGCCACCAAAAGCAATGCCAACAGGCTGACAAGACCCAGCGCGAGAAATCCCATCAGAGCGCGACGCCAGGCAGATTTAACGCCGAAACAAGCGCGCGCACCTCGGCCCGCGCCGCGACATGCGACATGGTGAGATTGGTGTTGGCCTCTTCATCGGTCAGATCAAGCAGTGTGATACCAGCCGGATACATTTCCCTGAAAATGACCCGCTCGGAGAGCCCTGTTGCCTGACGGAAACCCAAGCGGTGGGCCAGCTGGTCGAGCGCGGTTTCTACGCGCTGTCTGTTTTTGGCGTGAATATGGCTTGTGCGATTGCGCACCACAATCCAGTCAATGCTGCCGCCATCGGCTTGCGCACGCGCCTTGCGGCACGACCAGACCATTTCCGAATAAATGCTGGGGCCGGTAATCGACAAATCATCGGGGTCAACTATTGCCAGCAGATCGAAATCAACAAAACTTTCATTGATCGGTGTAATCAACGTATCGGCGGCGGCATGTCCCAGCCGCGACAAATAGGAATCCGTGCCCGGGCTGTCGACAACGATAAAATCATTGCCGGCGCGCAAATGGGTCATGGCGGCAACAAATTGCTCCTGCTCGGCGCGCTGGCGCAAGGAAAGGTCATTATAATTAAATTCTTCCAGCGGATAATGTTCAGGCATCGCAACCGCACGACGGCCAACCCAAATTTTCCGGTTTTCGATATAGCGCGAGAGCGAGCGCTGGCGAACATCCAAATCCATTGTGCCGACGCGAAAACCCTCATTCAGCAAAGCTGCCGTCACATGCATGGCGGTGGTGGTTTTGCCCGATCCGCCCTTTTCATTGCCGACCACAATGATATGTGGACTGCGGGTGGCAGTATCGGTTAAAGCTTCAGCCTGCTCGCTCATGAAAAACACCTTTAACTTTAGCGACTATCAGTATAAACCCGATTCCGGATTTTGACTGCATTTTCCACTGCATCAAAAGATCGGCAAGAGTGGACAGAAAACCGCCGATTTTCCTGTCTGGCACGACAGGGCGGCGTTAGGATACGAAAAATGGATTTGAAAGACAGAAAAATTCTTATCACAGGTGCCAATGGCGGCCTGGGTCGGGCAATGGCCGCGGCGATGGCCGAACACGGCGCCATGCTTGCGCTTTGCGAACGAACACAAGCGCTTGCCGAAGCTGCCAAAGCCGCCCTGCCGGAGCCCGCACGCGCGCAAGCCCATGCTTTCGCCGCCGATTTAACAGATGCAGACGCCGTGGCCGCCATGGTATCGGACAGTGACGCCACCCTTCAGGGGCTGGACGGGCTGGTCAATAATGCCGCAATTTTGACTGATGATGACACAGATCCGGTGGCAACATCGCTGGACAGCTGGCGCGCCACGCTGGAGGTCAATGTCACCGGTGCGTTTTTAATGTGCAAAAACGTGTTGCCGCTGTTTCTGTCGCAAAAGCGCGGCGCCATTGTCACGCTTTCTTCCGTTGTGGCACACAGCGCGTCTGCAACATCGCAAATCGCTTACACGACCAGCAAGGGCGCGCTGGAAGCCATGACGCGCGAAATTGCCGTGGCCTATGCGCGCGACAATATTCGCGCAAATTGCGTCGCTCCCGGTCCTGTTCTTACCGACCGCACTCGGCGTTATTTCGACACGCCCGAAAAATGGCAGATGCGGCGACGCCATATTCCGATGGGACGGCTGGGCCGGCCGGAAGAAGTTGCCGAGCTGGTGTGTTTTTTGCTGAGCGACAAAGCCAGCTGGCAAACGGGCGGCGTTTACCGCGTCGATGGCGGCATTAGCGCAGCCTATGTCATTGACGACCGCGACGGCAGCGAAAGCCCCTGAAGCATGGCTCCCCTTACCCCTATTCGCCGGATTAACGGCTTACGAGATTATTTACACGGACAACGTGCCGACGGGCAGCGCATAGGGCTGGTGCCCACTATGGGCGCTCTGCATGACGGGCATTTATCGCTTGTCGAGGCCATTGGCCAGCAGGTAGACGTAGTGATTGTCTCGATATTCGTCAACCCAACACAATTTGCAGCGCATGAAGACCTCGACACTTACCCCCGCCACGAAACCGAGGATTTGGAGAAATTGGCAGCCACCTGCGCAACGACCGTATTTATGCCATCGGTGAGCGAAATGTATCCGTCGGGCTTTGCCACATCTGTTGCCGTCGAAGGTCCGGCAATGGGGCTGGAAACGGACATACGCCCGCATTTTTTTGCGGGCGTTGGCCTTGTCGTCACCAAATTATTGCTTCAGGCATTGCCCGATGTGGCTATTTTTGGTGAGAAAGATTACCAGCAGCTTTTGGTCATTCGCCGCATTGTCCGCGACCTTGATATTCCGGTGGAGATTGTCGGCAGTCCGATTATTCGCGAGGCAGACGGTCTGGCAATGTCATCGCGCAACAGCTATCTGTCTTCCGGCCAACGCGAGATTGCCGGACGCCTCAATCTGGTTTTGCGTGAATTGGCAGAAGCCTCGGACCCGCCCGATATTGCTGAAGCAAAAGCGCATGATGCGTTGCTCGAAGCCGGGTTTTCCGCCGTCGACTATGCGTGCGTCCGTGACGCCGAGACACTGGCCCCGCCCGACAAACGGACCGCGCGCCGCCGCGCGCTCAAGCGCGTGCGGTACTCCAACTTTGACGCGGCGAAGCGCGACGACGTCGAGCGCCAGCACTGCGAGGAGGCCTTGCTCATGCTCCAGCTCGGCGCGCACCCGAACATCGTCGCGCTGCACTACTGCGTCGTCTCGGAGAGCGACGAGTTCCTCATGTTCACGACCTTCGTCGACGGCGCCATGCCCCTTGCTGACGCCGTCGCGAGCAAGGCTCTGCAATCTGGCGCGATCGGCGCGGCGCGGCGGCGCGTCGCGGGCGTCCTCGTCGACGTCGCGGTCGCGCTCGAGTTTTGCCACGCGCAGGGCGTGCTCCACCAGGACGTGAAGCAGGACAACGTGCTACTGGGCGCCGAAGGCTCGGCCAAACTCATGG
>CAJWBV010000137.1 GCA_913020275.1 uncultured Rhodobiaceae bacterium | reverse complement strand
GCCGGTGTTGTCACACGCATTGACGAGCGAAGGTCTCAACGCGGCCCGTTCGCCTTTGTTTCGCTGTCAGATGTGACCGGGCAGTCCGAAGTTACGGTTTTTTCGGAAGCGCTTTCCGAGGCCCGTGAATTTCTGGATGTCGGTGTCTTGATGGTTGCTACTGTCAAAGTTGAGCGCGAAGACGGGCAGATACGCATGATTGCCAACAGCTTACGACCGCTCGATCAGGTAATTGGCAATGCGTCTGAAGGCTTGCGGATATTTGTTGAAAAACCGGAAGCGTGTGCGGGGCTAAAAAAGCGCCTGTCGGAGGCGCGCCAAGCCGCCCATAAAACAGGCGGCACCGTTTCGCTTGTGATGATGTCGCAGGCGCGTGAGGTGGAACTGCGTCTGGCCGATAATTTTGTCATCACACCGCGTGTTACCGGCGCGATCAAGGCATTGCCCGGCGTCTTGCATGTCGAAGAATTATAGCACGCGCGCGTTCTAAACGCGCCTCACAAACGCTTAAATTTTACCAAACAAAACTTGCACTCAACTAGGTCTTGCACTGGGGCGCATTTTTGCCTATAGCAAAAACATTACTCACGCAGGGATAGCCCTTTTGCCGGGCGCCTCTTGTGTCAGATATGAGATCTGATGACACCCTGCGGCGGTCTAACGAGAGAAAGGAAGGCAACGCAATGGCACTGCCCGATTATAATATGCGCCAACTGCTTGAAGCAGGCGTACACTTTGGTCACCAAACACATCGCTGGAATCCCAAAATGGCTCCGTTCATTTTCGGTGAGCGCAATGGTATTCACGTAATTGATCTGTCGCAGACGGTTCCGCTGCTGCATCAGGCGCTGGTCGCTGTACGCGATGTGGTCGCCGGTGGCGGCCGCGTGCTGTTTGTTGGCACCAAGCGGCAGGCGGCTGAGCCGGTGTCGCGCCATGCTTCACAATGCGCGCAATTTTTCATGAACTCGCGCTGGCTGGGCGGTACGCTGACCAATTGGCAGACAATTTCAAATTCGATTAAGCGTTTGCGCGAATTGGAAACCATGCTGGACGGTGACGGTGCCGGTGGCCTGACCAAAAAAGAAATTCTGAACCTAACGCGCGAACGCGACAAGCTCGAGCGTGCGCTGGGCGGTATCAAGGAAATGGGCGGTGTGCCTGAGATGATGTTTGTCGTTGATACCAACAAGGAGTCGATTGCAATCGCCGAGGCCAAGACACTGGGCATTCCGGTGGTTGCCATTTTGGACAGCAATTGCGACCCGGACGGTATTGATTATCCGATACCGGGCAATGATGATGCGGCCCGCGCCATTGAGCTTTATTGCGATCTGATTTCGAAAGCGGCGATTGCCGGTATCGAAGAAGGCAATATTTCCGCCGGTGTCGATCTGGGCGCGGCCGAAGAGCCGGGCGTCGAGGCTGTGCTTGAGGAGGCCGACGAAGCAGCTGTTGAGGCCGTTGCTGAGACACCCGTTGAGGAAGTAGCCGAAGCGCCTGCCGCAGAGGAGGCTCCCACAGAGGAGGCTCCGGCCGAGGGAGCTCCGGCGGAAGAACCCGCAACGCCCAAGGAAGAGGCTTCCGCCCAAGCCGAATAATTTCAACCCTTCAAGGTATGGAGATGTAACATGGCCGAAATCACAGCGAGCATGGTGAAGGAATTGCGCGAAGCTTCCGGTGCCGGCATGATGGATTGCAAAACAGCGCTGAACGAAAATGATGGCAATATGGAAGCCGCCATTGACTGGCTGCGCACCAAAGGCCTTGCCAAGGCAGCGAAAAAAGCCGGTCGCGTTGCGGCCGACGGGCTGGTTGGTGTGGTTTCGGGCGGCACGTCGGGTGCTGTCGTAGAGGTCAATTCCGAAACAGATTTCGTGGCCCGCAATGAAACCTTTCAGGGCATGGTCACGGATATTTCCTCTATCGCGCTCAATACGGGCGGCGATCATGATGCCTTGCTGGCGGCTGACTATCCCGGCGCCGATAAGTCGGTCGAAGCCCATGTGCAGGAAATGGTTGGCACCATTGGTGAGAATATGACTGTTCGGCGCTCCAAAACGCTGAGCGTCAGTGATGGTGTCGTCGCCAGCTATATGCACAGTCAGGTGGCTGACGGGCTGGGCAAAATCGGTGTTCTTGTGGCTCTGCAATCGACGGGCGACAAGGAAAAGCTCGACGCGCTGGGGCGTCAACTTGCCATGCATGTGGCGGCCACCAACCCGTTGGCGGTAAATGTCGACAGCCTGAACCCTGATGACATTGAACGCGAACGCGCCGTGCTGATTGCCGAAGCCAAAGAAAGCGGCAAGCCGGATGAAATTATTGAGAAAATGGTCGAAGGCCGGCTGCGCAAATTCTATGAAGAAGTTGTGCTTACCTCGCAAGTGTTTGTTATTGACGGGGAAACCCGCATTTCCAAAGTGCTGGAAAATGCCGCCGGAGATGTTGGCGCACCGGTGGAGTTGACCGGTTTCGCCCGATTTGAGCTGGGCGAAGGTGTTGACAAGGGCGAGGAGGCCGATTTTGCGGCTGAGGTTGCGGCGGTGGTCAGCAACGCCTAGCAATTTTTGTGTCTCCGACAAACGGGGAATCGCGCCAAACTTCGTGGCGCTGGCACGCCAGAGGAGCAGCGCATGAGCGAGGAACCACAATACACACGTGTCCTGCTGAAGGTTTCGGGTGAGGCGCTGATGGGCGAAGGCCAATACGGAATTGACGTAGCAACCGTCGACCGTATCGCCTCTGAAGTGAAAGACGCACTGTCACTGGGTGTCGAGGTCTGCATGGTGATCGGTGGCGGCAATATTTTCCGCGGGCTTTCCGGCGCCGCCGATGGCATGGACCGCGCCAGTGCCGACTATATGGGCATGCTGGCGACAATCATGAACGCCTTGGCGATGCAAAACGGGCTTGAACGTTTGGGTGTGCCGACGCGGGTGCTGTCAGCTATTCCCATGACCAGCGTGTGCGAGCCTTATATTCGTCGTCGTGCCATCCGCCATATGGAAAAAGCTCGTGTGGTTATTTTTGCCGCCGGAACCGGCAACCCGTTTTTCACAACGGACACTGCCGCCGCCTTGCGGGCTGCTGAAATGAATTGTACCGCACCTTTTGCTCTATTTTGATTGGTTAGGTCAGTAAGTTCTGTTCCAGTTAATTTAAAGCCAGCAAAACCTACATCACCGTTTCCTGCGCTTGTTCCTGTTCCTAAAATTCTACAAAAAGTTGCAGCTCTTCCTTGTGAAGAGAAAAACTCAGAAACAGCATGTGCAGCAGTTCTATTTTTATCTGGTAGTCCAAATTTCTTGAAGAATTCTGTTGCACTGCTAACCGTTGTTGGTACAAATGCTGGACCTTTTTCAGCAGGTCCAATAATACCTGCAGGGACATCAGTATTTCTAACAAGCGGCCTGCTTATTACCTCTATTTCTCTTTCAAAAAAGCCTGGAGACTTAAATGTCTGTTCAGCCATAATCTTATTCTCCTAAAATTGTAATATCATTCTAGTATTAATTATTT
>CAJWBV010000136.1 GCA_913020275.1 uncultured Rhodobiaceae bacterium | reverse complement strand
AGCGGCCATTTTCTTCGGCACAGAAAGCCAAGATTTGTCTCCGCATTGAGTGGTTCGGTCCCGAGTTTGATGTCCGCGCGTTCACAATAGCCGTCAACTTGTTAAATATAGCGTTCAGAATGCAACTTCCTGATTTTTCGGTTTTTGTTTTAGGTTTTAGAGCTGGTATGTTTTAGCGAACAAGTATTGAATGTTCCGTAGCACGTGCTTACATTTTCGGCCAGAGGGATTTATGTTAAACGACGCCCGGAGCGGGGTTTCCCCCGATACCTCAAAGAAAACAAAAAGGCGGCGCGGCGCATGGGGAAAAACCGGCGCGAGCAAACTGTATGCGGCGATTGATTTGGGGACAAATAATTGCCGCCTGCTGATCGTTGAAGCCACGCGCAACAGTTTTCGGGTGCGCGACTCGTTTTCGCGCATTGTGCGCTTGGGCGAGGGGTTGGACAAAGACGGTATTTTGTCGGAAGGCGCGATGTCGCGCACGCTGTCGGCATTGTCGATATGTGCCAGCAAAATTCGCAAAGCCGGCGTCGCGCGTGTGCGTTGTGTTGCCACCGAAGCGTGCCGCAATGCCGAAAATGGCGAAAATTTCATCAAACGAGTGCGCGAAGAAACGGGCTTACGCCTCGAAATTATCGACGGGGCGGCGGAAGCCGAACTGGCAACCGTCGGGTGCGGGTCGTTGTTTGAAAATCATGCCGATCATATCATTGTCTTTGATATTGGCGGGGGAAGCACCGAGATCATGCGGCTCGACAAGGAAACCAACGGTTTTTTCAAACTGGCCGATGTCGCCTCCGTGCCCATCGGCGTGGTTCGGCTTGCCGAACGCTTTGGCGGGCCCGGACCCCATGACCACGGGTATAATGAAATGGTCGGGGAGGCGCGCGTGCAGTTGCAGGAATTTTTCGCCCGTCAATCGATGATCACGGATATGAAAAAACTCCAGATTATAGGAACCTCCGGAACAGTGACCACGCTAGCGGCGGTGCAGCTGGGTCTGGCCAAATATGACCGTAATGTCGTTGACGGGTGCAAAATTACGGCATCCGATGTGCGCCGCGTGATTGACGATTTGCGTGAAAAAAGCCGTGACGAACTGGCAGCCAATCCGTGTATTGGAAAGCAGCGTGCCGATCTCGTGCTGGCCGGGTGCGCGGTTCTGGATGTTATTCATCAGCATTGGGCGGTGGACGCGTTTTCCGTTGCCGACAGGGGTTTGCGTGAAGGCATTTTGTTGCGAATGATACGTCGCGATCGGCGTCGGGCGCGCCGTGGAAGACGTCGGCGGTCATCAGCTTCGTCGGCTTCGGATGCGGCGCAGTCCTCGCCATGAGCGGCAATCGAAAATCCGGCGGGGCGGGGTACGGGCAACGTCGTGGCGACCGGTTGCGTACACGGGTACGCACGGCAAAGGGACGCAAATTATCCTCGACCCGCTGGCTGGAAAGACAGTTAAACGACCCCTATGTGGCGGCTGCCAAAAAAGACGGTTACCGGTCGCGGGCGGCCTATAAAATTATCGAACTTGATGACCGGTTTTCGTTTTTTACCCGCGGCGGATGCGTGATTGATCTGGGCTGTGCGCCCGGCGGCTGGGCCCAAATTGCAGCCGACCGCGTGGGGCAGGGCGTGGATAAGGGCATGGTCGTCGGCGTTGATATTCAGGACATGGAACCGGTGGCCGGGGTTGAGTTTTTGAAGCTCGATTTTCTCGACGATAGCGCGCCTGAAAAAGTGCTGTCTCTGGCCGGCCGGCGCGCTGATGCGGTTGTTTCGGACATGGCGGCGCCGGTGACAGGGCACCGGCAGACCGATCATTTGCGCACCATGGCTCTGGCTGAAGCGGCGGCATGGTTTGCCTTTGACGCGTTGAAACCCGGCGGCAGCTTTTGCGCCAAGGTTTTTCAGGGCGGCACGTCGCACGAATTGTTGAAAGAGTTAAAAGCGCGATTCGGACGGGTGCAGCACATGAAACCAAAGTCTAGCCGCCAAGAATCGGTTGAATTATACGTGGTGGCACAAAGTTTTAAGGGATAAGTTACGCATCCTTCGAGAATTCTTGCACAGACCTTGAAATTGGTGCTACACAAACTCGTCAAAGCCCCTATGGAGGATTTGACGAAATGTTACGCGAAGCCCTTACATTTGATGATGTGCTGCTGGTTCCCGCCGCGTCATCAATTTTGCCCACCGACGCGGACACAACTACCCAAGTTACAAAAGAAATATCACTCGGTATTCCGCTGGTATCTGCCGCTATGGACACGGTAACCGAAAGCGAACTTGCCATCGCCATGGCACAAGCCGGCGGGCTGGGTGTTCTGCACCGCAATATGACGCCGGAGGAACAAGCCGGCGAAGTGCGCAAGGTTAAAAAATTCGAAAGCGGCATGGTGGTCAATCCACTGACCATTCGCCCCGATGCAACCTTGTCTGAAGCATTGGGATTGATGACCGAAAACAAGATTTCCGGTGTGCCGGTAACGGAAAAAAATGGTCGCCTTGTCGGCATTCTCACCAATCGCGATGTGCGGTTTGCTTCCAATCCCGACCAGAAGATTTCTGAGTTGATGACGCATGAAAATCTGGTGACCGTGCGCGAAGCCGTAGATCAGGAAGAGGCCAAGCGTCTCTTGCACCAACACAGAATCGAAAAACTGCTGGTGGTTGATGACGATTATTGCTGCGTTGGGCTCATCACCGTCAAAGATATGGAAAAAGCCCAATTGCACCCCAATGCCGCCAAGGACGCACAGGGGCGCTTGCGGGTGGCAGCGGCCTCGACGGTGGGGGATGACGGGTTTGCCCGTTCCCAGGCGCTGGTCGATGCCGGCGTTGATTTGATTGTTGTCGATACCGCCCATGGGCATTCCGAGCATGTCGCCAATGCCGTTTCGCGGATAAAATCCGTCTCAAATGAAATTCAGGTCATGGCCGGCAATGTGGCGACCGCGGACGGGGCAAAATCCCTCATCGATGCGGGCGCTGATGCGGTGAAGGTCGGCATCGGGCCGGGCTCCATTTGCACCACGCGAGTGGTCGCCGGCGTCGGTGTGCCGCAACTCACGGCGATTTTGGATGCAGTGGAGGCGGCGCGCGCGACCAACACGCCGGTAATTGCCGATGGCGGCATTAAATATTCCGGCGACCTCGCCAAGGCGATTGCGGCGGGCGCGAGTTGTGCAATGGTGGGCTCATTGCTTGCCGGCACAACGGAAAGTCCGGGCGAGGTTTTTCTCTATCAGGGGCGAAGCTACAAAGCCTATCGCGGCATGGGCTCGGTGGGAGCCATGGCACGCGGCTCGGCCGACCGGTATTTTCAGCAGGATATTTCCGAAACCCACAAGCTTGTGCCCGAAGGCATTGAGGGACAAATCCCGTTCAAGGGGCCGGTTGGACAAGTATTGCATCAACTCGTTGGGGGCTTGCGGGCGGCGATGGGCTATACCGGCTCGGCCAATATTGCGGCCATGCATGAACACGCAGAATTTATCCGTATGACATCGGCGTCGCTGGCCGAAAGCCATGTCCATGACGTGACCATCACGCGCGA
>CAJWBV010000135.1 GCA_913020275.1 uncultured Rhodobiaceae bacterium | reverse complement strand
CTCTTTAATGCGCGCGCATGATTGGCCGGGAAATGTCCGCGAACTCGAAAATATGGTAAGACGAATTGCCGCTTTATATTCTGAAGATATGGTGACGCCAGAAATTATCCGCGTGGAATTGAGCGAGACGCCCAGCACCGCGCCGGTGGCCTCCGGCCCGTCATACGAAAGTCTGAGCGACAGCCTGACATTTCATCTCAATAATTATTTTTCCAGTCACGGACAGGCATTGCCACCTAATGGGTTATACGATCGGGTTTTACGCGAAGTTGAGCGTCCGCTAATAGAACTCAGTCTGGAGGCGACGCGTGGCAATCAGTTACGGGCGGCAGACTTGCTCGGTATTAACCGCAACACCTTGCGCAAGAAAATCCGCGAATTGGGCATTGATATTTTGCGTGCGCCCTCTCGTTGACATGCCCCAATGCGTAAACCCGCGCCAAGGGCAGCGCGCCACCTTGTCCGCCGCGCTGCAAACACGTAAGCTACGAGATTGGAATTGGGGAGAGAAGTTATGGGAAACGGACCGCTAAACGGTGTCAAAATCATTGAATTTGCAGGAATTGGGCCGGGCCCTTTCTGCGCCATGTTGTTGTCGGATATGGGGGCCGAGGTTTTGCGCATAGACCGCAAAGGCGCAAGTGGCGGTTCGCCCAATGATATTACTAGCCGCGGGCGCCAGTCGGTTGCGCTGGATTTGAAAAAGCCGGAAGGCATTGAGGCCTGTCTCAAACTGGTTGAAAGCGCTGATATTTTGCAAGAAGGTTTTCGTCCCGGCGTGATGGAACGCTTGGGTCTCGGCCCCGATGTGTGTTTGGCACGCAACCCGAAACTCGTTTACGGGCGCATGACGGGCTGGGGACAGACCGGACCGCTGGCCCATGCCGCCGGCCACGACATCAACTATATTGCCCTGACCGGCGCGCTGGCGGCCATTGGTCGCGAGAGCGCGCCTGTGCCGCCGTTGAATCTGGTGGGCGATTTCGGCGGTGGGGCGCTTTACCTGGCCATGGGCATTTGTGCCGCATTGTTTGAGGCGCAACGCTCCGGCGAGGGTCAAGTTATTGATTGCGCGATGACCGATGGCGCCACCTCGCTGATGACCATGTTCTATGGCATGAAGGCGTCGAATTTCTGGTCGACAGCGCGCGGCGTAAACATGTTGGACGGTGGAGCGCATTTTTACGATGTTTACGAAACTGCCGATGGGAAATTTGTCTCACTGGGCTCCATCGAGCCGCAATTTTATGCCCTGCTGCGCGACAAAGCCGGTCTTGAGGACGCAGAGTTTGATGCGCAGATGGATCGCAGCGCATGGCCCAAGCTGAAAGAGAAAGTTGCCGCTGTCATTAAAACCAAAACCCGCGACGAATGGGATGCGCTGATGGAAGGTACGGATGTGTGCTATGCACCGGTTCTGGACATGGATGAGGCCGCGTCGCATCCGCATAATCTGGCGCGCGAAACGCTTGTGGAACGCAATGGCGTGACCCAGCCCAATGTCGCGCCGCGCTTCAGCCGCACGCAGAGTGAAATTCAGGGGCCACCGCCTGAGATCGGTGCGCATAATGAGAGCGCGCTGCAAGCCTGGGGTTTTGATGAGGCGGAACTGGAAAACCTGAAATCAGCTGAAGCAATTTAGTTAATTTTCAATGGCTTAGTTGTTTTGGTTAAGCCACCAGCTTTCAAGGCGCATGCCATAGAGACTGTGTCGGTAAGGGTGCTCAAGCCGGTTCCAATGCGCCACCCATTGCTTGTTGGTATGAAATAGCGGCACGAAATAATGGCCTGTCATCAGTGCGCGGTCGAGCGCGCGTGCCGCGGCGGTGAAATCATCCGGTGTTGCCGCGGCGGTCAAGGCGGTTATTGCGGCATCAACAGCGGCGCTTTTAATGCCGGCATAATTGCGGCTACCCGGTGTATCGGCCGCCGCGCCACCCCAATAATAGGCCTGCTCATTGCCCGGCGACAGCGAGGCGTAATAGCTGTAAATAATCATGTCGAAATCAAAGTTTTGCAAACGCCGTTGATACTGGCTGGCGTCCACCAGCCGCACCGACAGGTCAATGCCGATCTGGGCCAGCATGCGGCGATAGGCCAGCGCAAGGCGTTCGTCTTCACGGCGTTGCACCAGAAGCTCCAGACTGACCTGCGTGCCGTCGGCGGCACGCAGTGTTTTGCCGTCAAGCCGATAGCCGGCGGCGTCCAATATGGCGAGGGCTTGGCGCTTCAGCGCGCGGTCGCGGCCCGACCCGTCGCTGAGGGGCGGGCGGTAGCCGGTTTCCAATGCTTGCGCTGACAGGTAATTGCCCAGAATTGCGCGCTCGCCAGCAGAGGCAACGCGCCCCGCCGCGCTCAAAACGGTATTGCCGAAATAGCTCTGCGTGCGGTTGAAAAGCCCGCCATAGAGAATTTTATTGACCCATTGAAAGTCAAACATCAAATCCATCACCTGACGCAAGGGCGCGGTGGCGAGAAGCGGTCGGCGGGTGTTCATGACAATGGCGCGCAGCCCCGACGGTGTGCCCAGTTTGATTTCCCGTTTCAAAATGCGCCCGTCGCGCGCCGCCGGAAAGCTATAACCGCCCAACCACCTTTGGCTGTCAGTTTCCAGCCAGACATCTACAAGGCCGGATTTAAACGCTTCAAAGGCGGCACTTTGGTCGCGATAATAATCATCAACCAGGGTGGAAATATTGTGCCGACCGGCCATAACCGGCAAATTTGCGCCCCAGTAATTAGGATTGCGCTGGAACCTGACTTGCGCACCCGGCGTTATTTCATCGACCACATACGGCCCCGACCCGATTGGAAAATCCAGCGTCGCGGCCTGTATGTCGCGGATTTCATAAATGTGTTTCGGCAGTACCGGCATCAGCCCGATAATCAGCGCCATTTCGCGGTCGGCGCTTTCGGGGTCAAAATGAAAGCTGATGCTGTTGTCCGTTGGTCGCGAGATATGTGTCACCCGCCCATAATAAAAGCGATGATTGGGGCGGCCCTTGTCACGCAATGTTTCCCAGCTAAAAGCAACGTCATCTGTCGTTACCTGTGTGCCATCGGAAAATTTTGCCGCCGGATTGAGGGTGAAGGTTACGAAACTGCGATCGTCGGGCGTGAACACTTTTTCGGCAAGCAAGGGATAGAGGGCGAAGGCTTCGTCATAATTGCGCTCGAGAAGGCTTTCGAAAACCCGCTCGCGCAAATTGCGCGCGACATTGCCGCGCACGGAAAACGGATTGAGACTGTCGAAATTGCCATATTGGGCCTGCACCATTTTGCCGCCTTGCAGGGCACGTTTGTCAGCATAGGGAAATGACGAAAACCCGGGTGCCAGCTTGGGCGCGCCGTGCATGGCCAGCCCGTTGGCGTTGGCGGGCAAAACAGCCGTCAGGCACAAAAAAAGGGGGCAGCGCCCCCTTTTGTTTCGTCTCCTCCCGGCTGGGAGGGAAATCTTATTCAGCGACCACCTCAAAGGCAATCTCCGCAACGACCTCCTTGTGAAGCTTCACCTTGGCGGTGTAGCTGCCGAGGTCACGGATGGTGTCCGTGCCCAGGTCGATGTTCTTCCGCTCC
>CAJWBV010000134.1 GCA_913020275.1 uncultured Rhodobiaceae bacterium | reverse complement strand
GATATGCCGGGTGCGTAGCACGCCGCCACCGCGGTACGCTGGCGCGATATCGCTTTTTAGCATGCTGGCAGGCGGGGTAAGAATTATGTTATACAGCCGTAACAAAATTGAAATACGAACCGCTACATAAAGCGGCTGGTGATACCATGACAGATCAAATTTTTTCGCCCGATCCGCAAATGCCAGGCTGGTTGTTCGACGCCAACGATCTGCCGATCTTTGAGGAGCGCGGCCCCCTGACCGTGCGTTTGGCGCGCACCTCTGCCGAAGTCGCGGCCGTGCAAGCTCTGCGCTATCAGATTTTTTACGAGGAAATGAGTGCGCGCCCCAGTGCGGCGCAGGCCGAAACCGCTCGCGATTTCGATGATTATGACGCGATTTGCGACCATTTGATTTTGACCACGCGCGAGGCGACCGAGCAGGTAACATCCGCCGCGCATCTGCCAAGCGGTGAAACCATTGTCGGTTGCTACCGCCTGTTGCGCCAGTCGGTTGCCGAAACTCATGGCGGGTTTTACAGCGCCGGGGAGTTTGATCTTATGCCGATGCTGGAAAATGCTGGTCGTGGCCTCAACATCATGGAGTTGGGCCGATCTTGCGTGGCCGCTGAATATCGAACCAAACACGGCATTGACCTGATGTGGCACGGGCTGGGTGCCATGGTGTCGCATTACGGCATTGATGCCATGATGGGGTGCGCGAGTTTTGCCGGTACGGATGTGGCCGCGCTGACAGAGCCTTTGAGCTATCTCTATCATACCCGCCGCACGCTTGGGCCCTGGGAAGTGCGCGCCCTGCCCGAACGCTTTGTCGATATGAATATTCTGCCACCCGACGCCATTAATGAGCGTGTGGCCTTGCGCGCCATGCCGCCTGTCTTGCGCGGCTATGTGCGCACCGGCTGCATGATCGGCAATGGTGCGGTGATCGACCGCCAGTTTCAGACGGTCGATGTGTTCGTGCTGATGCCGCTAACAGCGGTCGAAGACCGCTATATGGCACGCTACGGGCAGAACGCTTAAAGCTCTATTTCTTCCAGGCCATAGGCGGCAATCGCCGCCATATTGAGCACTTCCGTTGCGGTTGCGCCAATGCGCGCAATCTGCACCGACTGGTTGAGACCCATCAAAATCGGGCCGATCAGCGTGGCATTGCCCAATTCTTCCAGCATTTTGGTCGAGATGGAGGCGGAATGTATGGCCGGCATGACCAGCACATTTGCCGGTTCCGACAGGCGGCAGAATGGATAGCGCCCCATTGCCTCGCGGTTGAGCGCGACATCGGCGGCCATTTCACCGTCATATTCGAAATCGACATTGCGGCTGTCCAATATGCGCACGGCCTCGCGCACATAAACCGAGCGATCACCTTCAGGGTGCCCGAAAGTCGAATAAGCGAGCATGGCAACGCGGGGTTCATGGCCCAGCGCGCGCGCTGTCGCGGCAGATTGTACGGCAATATCGGCCAGCTCTTCCGCGCTTGGCATGTCGATCACATTCGTGTCGGCCACCAGCACAGTGCGTCCGCCGCGCGCAATTAGCATAGAAATACCCAGCACGCGATGGCCGGGGCGGGGGTCGATAACTTGTGAAACCTCCTCAAGCGTAATCGAATAGCTTCGGGTTACGCCCGTTACCATGGCGTCGGCATCACCGTTCACGAGCGCGCACGCCCCGAAAATATTGCGGTCATTAGTGACCAGCCGGAAGCAGTCGCGGTAAAGCCGCCCCTGCCGCTGTAATTTGCGGAACAGAAATTCGGCATAGGCGTCGCATTGTGATGATGAGCGAGTGTCGCGTATTTCAATGTCGGTGCGCCCGTCCAGCCCCAGTTCGGCCATATTGGTGCGCACAATATCTTCCGTGCCGATCAAAATCGGCTCACCCAAGCCGAGATCCTTATAAGCGATCGCCGCGCGGATAACCTGCTCCTGCTCGCCTTCGGCAAAAATCATGCGTTTGGCGTTTTTACGCGACTTGTTCATGATGATTTGCAGCGAGCTGGCCGCCGGGTCAAGACGCGCCGAAAGCCGGTCACGATAGGCCTCGACATCGACAATCGGCGCACGCGCCACGCCGCTATCCATCGCCGCGCGCGCCACCGCGGGTGGAATGTCGCGAATAAGGCGCGGGTCGAACGGCACCGGAATAATGTAGCGCGGGCCAAAACGCGGACGCTCGCCCTGATAGGCGGCGGCAACTTCGTCGGGAACATCTTCGCGCGCGAGCATGGCCAGCGCCTCGGCGCAGGCGATTTTCATATCGTCATTGATTGTCGTTGCCCGCACATCCAGCGCGCCCCGGAAAATATACGGGAACCCCAAAACATTATTCACCTGATTGGGATAATCCGACCGTCCGGTTGCGATAATCGCATCGTCGCGAATGGCGGCAACTTCTTCGGGCGTAATCTCAGGGTCCGGATTCGCCATGGCAAAAATGATTGGATTGTCAGCCATGTCGCGCACCATTTCTTGCGTCATGGCACCTTTTACCGACAGGCCCAAAAACACATCGGCGCCCTTCAGCGCATCGGCCAGCGTGCGAGCGTCAGTGTCAACTGCATGGGCTGATTTCCACTGGTTGAGGCCCTCTTTACGGCCTTTGTAAATGACGCCTTTCGTGTCGCACAAAATCGCGTTTTCCGCCGGCAGTCCCATGGCTTTAATCAGCTCAAGACAGGCAATGCCGGCCGAGCCCGCGCCGTTGACCGCGATTTTAATGTCCTTGATGTCGCGTCCGGTGAGGTGCAACGCATTGATCAGTCCGGCCGCGCAAATGATGGCGGTGCCGTGCTGGTCATCATGGAAAACCGGAATATCCATCAATTCGCGCAATTGCTGTTCAATGATAAAGCAGTCCGGCGCACGAATGTCTTCCAGATTAATGCCGCCAAATGACGGCCCCAAATGCTTGACGGCGTCGATGAAGGCGGTTGGGTCTTCCGTGTCGACTTCCAGATCAATCGAGTCGACATCGGCAAAGCGTTTGAACAAAACCGCTTTGCCTTCCATCACAGGTTTGGCAGCCAGAGCCCCAAGATTTCCCAGCCCCAAAATGGCGGTTCCGTTGGAAATCACGGCGACCATATTGCCGCGCGAGGTGTAGTCGTATGACGTCTCCGCATTGTCGGCAATGGCCTGCACCGGCACGGCAACGCCCGGCGAATAGGCCAGCGACAAATCGCGCTGGGTCGCCATGGGCTTGGTCGGGCTTATTTCGAGCTTGCCCGGTTTGCCGCGCGTATGGAAGCGCAGGGCTTCCTGGTCGGTGAAACTCTTGGTATTCTCGCTCATTGTAATTCCAGTTCAGATAAAACGTCTCTTTTGTAGGGCTTTGTTCGTGCCAATACAAGGCGCAACAGGGTGCCCGCCCGACAAAGGCGAATAATATCGACGCATTTGCCGCGTGCGGCGTTTTCCTGTCGCCGCACCTCTGATAGGGTATCCCCATGACTGCTTCTGCCAAGCCCGCCAACGCGCCTGCCGCTACGCCGATGATGGCGCAATATCTCGACATAAAGGCCGCGCATGAAGATGCGTTGTTGTTTTATCGGATGGGCGATTTTTACGAACTTTTCTTTGAAGATGCAGTGATAGCCGCGGCTGCCCTGGACATCACCCTG
>CAJWBV010000133.1 GCA_913020275.1 uncultured Rhodobiaceae bacterium | reverse complement strand
ATCCGGCTTGGAAACAGTCATGCCGATCTGTTTGGTTGCGAGAAACTCCGTTATGTTCTGCAATTGTGAACGATCAATCAACAATGTCACGAATTGGCCGTCATGCGTATTCGTGACACTGATTGTTACAGCGCCAAAGACTTTTAACGCATCCTGTGAAACCTTGTCGGCTCCGGCATTGAATTTCACCTCAAGCATATCCGCGGCTCGTTGGAAGGCCGACAGTCGCGCCAGAATTTGCTTTGCGGCGCTGCGTGCTTCCGGCGACCAATTGGCTTTCAGCGCCGCGGCGAGATTTGCCTGACTGTTCAGAATCACGCCATCTTCGGGCACGCGCAAATTATTGGCCGCAAGGGTCGCACCCGTCGAGGTGATGTCGACAATAGCTTCCGCCGCACCGGAGGCCGGCGCGCCTTCTGTGGCCCCGAAACTGGTGACAATCTGGATGTCCTGGACATCATTCGCGGCAAAATAATCCGTGGCCAGATGAATGTATTTTGTTGCCACCCGCATCAACTGTCCTTTGTGCAGCCGGAAATCGGACGCGACCTCGGCAAGGTCGGCCATTGTCGCGACATCAACCCAGCTGTTCGGGATGGCGACGACGACATCGGCATGGCCGAAGCCAAGCGGCATCACAAGCTGAATAATGCTTTCCAGATCCGACACCTCCTCGCGCAGCAAATCCTCGCCGGTAATGCCGAAATGCACCGACCCGTCGCGCAGACGGGCAGCAATTTCTGCAGCCGAGAGATAGGCTATCTCAACCCCTTCGAAACCGACCAATGTGCCGGTATACCCACGGGCCCCGGCGCGCTTGAGTGTCATGCCGGCCTGCGTGAACATTTCAGCTGATTTTTCCTCAAGCCGCCCTTTGGACGGCACGGCAATGGTCAGGGTTTTGGTCATCTGGCTTCTCCGCGTGCTGCCTACCGGCCCGCCGCTTCGCGCAGGCGTTCAAGCGCGATGGCGCCGCCAACAGCGGGAATTTGATGCGGCGCACCAAGGCTTTCAACAAGGTTGTCATAACGCCCGCCCGACGCGATGACTTTGCGGGGGCCGAGTTCCGGCACATGAATTTCAAAGCTGACCCCCGTGTAATAGTCAAAGCCTCCGCTTTGGCCAAAGGTTTCAAAATCGTTCGTTTTTAGGTCAAGAGCGCTGGCCACGGTCTCCATCCAATCCATTGCAAGAGAGTCGTCGGGCGGACCTTCTTCATTTTGCTGCTCCGTACGTTGGGCATGGTAGCGTCTGCTTCGCTCAATGCGCCGAATGATATCTTCACCACTGCGTCCGGCAATCATTGCGTCCGGGTCGGGGGGAATGATCCGGGCCAGTCTTTCCGGGGGAATTATTGCTTTCGGGTGACTGATTTTCCGGGCACGTGCGAGCACGAAATGTATTTTGTAACCGGTCACGCCTGCGGCCCGGATGATTTTAAGCAGCTTTTCCAAAACCTCAATGTCGTCCTCTATTGCCGCGTCGCCGGTTTTGCCATTGATAATTTCCAATCCCATTTGCGTAAACTCTTCCGGCTTGCCGGCACCGCGCGGCTGATAGCGAAACGCCGTGCCCTGATAGCACAGGCGCGCTTCGTCAAAGCGGCCGGCGCGCACATAATCCAGCACGCTCGGTATGGTCAGGTCGGGGCGCAGGCACAATTCTTCGCCGCCGGGGTCGGTGAAGCGGTACAGGCGGCGCTGCATTTCCGCGCCCATGCGATTGATGAAAGGGTCGCTGGGTTGCAAAATCGGGGTTTCGACCTGCCGATAGCCCGCCGCTACCAAATCTTTCAAAAAGCCATTCGGAGATGTAACCTGTGATTTATTTGCGCCATCATAGCGGAAATGGCGCGGTGCGGCGGCGGGCGGGCCGCCAAAAACACGGTCGTCTATCGCCAGTCCGGAGGCTTCGCAGGCCTTGGCGAGCGCGTAATGCTTGGCGGCGGGAAATCCGTCACGGCGGTAGTTTGAAATCGCCGACGCTCCGACACCAAGCATCTCGGCAACTTTTTTGGTGCCGCCCAAGGCGTCAATAATTTCAGCGGGTGATGTCAGCATGCTATGCCTCACGGATTGCCCTTTGGTTGGATCAATCTGGACATATCATGAAAAAAAATTCATGTAAATTGAAAATATCTATAATTTCAAATTAATTGGAGTTCAAATTAATTGAATTTACTGCTTAATCGTTCAATAATCGGAGAATAGTGTCAGAAAGTTCATTTTTCTTGACTTCAAATTGTGCATGTGTTGAGGCGCGCCATTCGGCATTGTCTTCGATTTCTGCCGATTTTTGCTTGCCGAGTTCCAAATCCTTGACGGTAACCACCCCTTTGGCGCGTTCGTCTTCGCCCTCAATCACCACAAAACGTGCATTGCGGGCATCGGCATAGCGCAATTGCGCTTTCATGGCGCTGTCGCCCATGTAAAGTTCGGCGCGTAAGCCTGCGCCCCGCAAGCCTTGCACCAAAGCCGCCAGTTCGGGGCGGGTTTCTTTATCCATCACCAAGACGACGACAAGCGGTTGCGTGGCGCGCGCTTCCGCTTGACCCAGCAATGCAAGGGCGGCGGCCAGGCGGCTGACGCCGATTGAGATGCCGGTGGCCGGAATTTCCACGCCTTTGAACCGCTTGATGAGGTCGTCATAGCGCCCGCCACCGCCGACCGAGCCAAAGCGGGTGACGGTGCCGTCGCTGTCTTGCGTGTCAAAGGTCAGGTCAATCTCATAGACGGGCCCTGTGTAATAGCCCAAACCCCGAACAATGGTCGGGTCGATGCATAAGCGTTCAACGCCATATCCCAGCCGCGTGAACAGTGCGTCCATTTCGCGCAATTCGGCAATGCCGCCGGCACCTGAGGCAGTGTCGCCAATTTGGGCTTCGAGCGCATCCAGCATTTCCGGTCGACTGGCCCCTTGCGCGCTGACCAGACCCGCAACGGCGTCGATTTGCGCGTCATCCAGTCCGGCGCCGGCGGTAAAGTCGCCACTTTCATCGCGCCGCCCCGCGCCCAACAGGTCGCGCACACCGGCAAGGCCCAGTCGATCATATTTATCCATGGCGCGCAAAATGGTCAGCCGGCGGGTCTCATAATCGGCCTGCTCGTTGGTCAGGCCGATGCGTTGCAATAACCCGTCCATGATTTTCCGATTATTGATGCGCACCAGATAATCGCCTGTACCAATGCCCAGTGCCGCCATGCAATCGGCTGCCATCATGCAAATTTCGGCGTCTGCGCCCATATTGCCTGCACCCACCGTATCGGCATCAATCTGCAGAAACTGTCGGTAGCGACCCGGGCCGGGCTTTTCATTGCGCCAGACCGGCCCCCATTGAAACCGGCGAAAGGGCTTGGGCAGGCCGTCATAATTTTCAGCGACATAGCGCGCCAAAGGTGCCGTCAGGTCGTAACGCAGGCTGAGCCATTGCTTGTCGTCATCTTCCAGAGCGAAAACGCCTTCATTCGGCCGGTCGGCATCGGGCAGAAACTTGCCCAGCGCATCGGCATATTCAAAGGCAGAAGTGTCTAGCGCATCAAAGCCATAGCTTTGATAGACATCCGATATGGTGGCAATCATGCGTTGTTGCAGCGCAAGCTCCGCGCCCGCCATATCGCGGAACCCGCGCGGCACGCGCGC
>CAJWBV010000132.1 GCA_913020275.1 uncultured Rhodobiaceae bacterium | reverse complement strand
TGTCGACATATGTTGCGCCGGTTTCAGCCTCCAGATCGGCGTGAAGCCGGTTACGATTGTGATAAAACACCTCCAGCCCGAACACGTGCGCGCGCCGCGCCACGGCCTGCCCGATACGCCCCATACCAATTATGCCGAGGCGTTTTCCCGCCAAACGCCTCCCCAACATCCATGTCGGCGACCAGCCTTTGAAACTGCCGGGATTGCGGATGAGGCGGTCGCCTTCGACCAGACGGCGCGGCACGGCCAGAATAAGCGCCATCACCATATCGGCAGTGTCTTCGGTCAATACGCTGGGTGTGTTGGTGACGGTAATGCCGCGAGCATGCGCCGCGTCGACATCAATATTGTCCGTACCATTGCCGAAATTCGCAATCAGTTTCAGCTGTTCTCCCGCGGCATCTATCAGCGCGCCATCGATCACATCGGCAACTGTCGGGACCAGAACATCATGGTCGGCCATTAATTCGCCAAGCTCCTGGCGCGACAGAACCGCATCTGTTTGATTGAAGCGCGTGTCGAATAATTCGCCCATGCGCTCTTCAATGTCGGCAGGCAGGCGACGGGTGACGGCAACTTTGGTGGCGTTGAGACTCATGCCACCACAATACCAGATCACACCCCATGCGGCGAGAGGCAAGCACATCTGAAACTGGCGGGGCTTGATGAAGGCGTTCCGAATTAGTATCAAGATGACATGACCCGCCCGCCAATACTTCGCCTCTATATGGGCTTTTCCCTGCTGGTGCTGTTGACAGCTTCGGCCCCTTTTTCTGCCTCGGCGCAGTCACCTCAGAGCGTTGAGGCCTTCACCGAGCCCCAGAACTCACAAAGCGAAAGGGCCAAAGGTGCCAGTGGCCTGCCGCTGCCGCGCTTTGTTTCGATCAAGTCCGACGCCGCCAATGTGCGGCGCGGGCCGGGGCCGGATTTTCCTTTGTTGTGGCAATATCAACGGCGCAATTTGCCGCTGGAAGTCATCGCCGAATATGATGATTGGCGCCGCGTGCGTGACCATCAGGGCGAAGAGGGCTGGATGAAAGCCCCTCTTTTGAGCGGCGCGCGCACGGTGATGGTGCGCCGCTCGGCGCATGCGGTTACATTGCGCGCCGTGCCGGATGCAACCGGCGGAGTTGTCGCGCTGGTGCAACCGGGCGTAATCGGCACGTTGGAAGCGTGCAGAGGTGATTGGTGCGAGGTTGAAGTTGACAGATATGATGGCTGGCTGCCGCGCGACCAGATTTGGGGCGTTTATCCTTTCGAATTTAGCGAATAAAAATGCGCCGCCGCGCGCACCCCGCAAAAGAAAAGGGGGGCTTAATGCCCCCCTCCCCAAAAATCATCTACCGGCCTTACGCCGCCAGATCGAACCGGTCGGCATTCATAACCTTGGTCCATGCGGCGACGAAATCCGCCACGAATTTGCCGGCATTATCGTCCTGAGCATAAAGCTCGGCAATTGCCCGCAATTCCGAATTGGATCCGAACACCAGATCGACCCGTGTCGCCGTGCCGGCTTTCTTACCGCTTGCACGATCGGTCGCCTCATACAGATTTTCATCTGCCTGGGCCCATGCAACGTCCATGTCCAGCAATTTGGACAGCCACTCATTGCTCAGTTTGTCGGTCGACGTCCACACGCCATGACCGTTATCACTGATGCCCAGTGACCGCAGACCGGCAACCAGCACGGTCATTTCCGAAGCTGTCAGGCCCAAGAGCTGCGCCCGGTCGAGCAACATTTCTTCGGGAGCCACGGTAAAGCTGCCGCGCTGGAAGTTACGGAACCCGTCGGCACGCGGCTCCAGAACCGAAAAGCTGTCGGCGTCGGTCTGCTCTGCGGTTGCGTCACCACGACCCGGCGCAAACGGCACCTCCACGCCCGATGCCTGCTCAAGGCCGACATTGCCGGCCAGAACAATAACATCGGCCAGACTTGCCCCATGCGCTTCGGCAATCGGCTCCAGCGCGCCAAGCACTTTGGCAAGCTGGTCGGGTTTGTTCACTTCCCAGTCTTTTTGAGGTGCCAGACGGATGCGTGCGCCATTGGCACCGCCCCGCATGTCCGAGCCACGATAGGTAGACGCGGACGCCCAAGCCGTTTCGACAAGCTCCTGCACCGACAGGCCGGCATCGGCAATCGCCTTTTTGACAGCGGCGACGTCGTAATTATCGGCACCCGCCGGAACAGGGTCTTGCCATATCAGCTCCTCATCCGGCACTTCTGAGCCCAGATAGCGGCATTTCGGACCCATGTCGCGGTGCAGCAATTTAAACCAGGCGCGCGCAAAGGCATCGGCAAATTTGTCGATATCGGCGTGGAAGGCTTCCGACACTTTGCGATATTCCGGATCGGTGATCATCGCAATATCGGCGGTGTTCATGGTTGGCAGCACTTTCTTGCCGGACCCGTCCACTTCCGGAGCCATATCTGCGTCTTCAACATTTTTCGGATGCCAGATATGCGCACCGGCCGGGCTGGTGGCAAGCTCCCATTCATATTTGAACAGATTGTCGAAATAGCCATTGTCCCATTGGATCGGATTGGTGGTCCAAGGACCTTCCAGACCTGATGTGATGGTGTCGGCACCTTTGCCGCTGGCATGCGTTGACAACCAACCAAAGCCCAAGGCCTCCATCGGTGCACCTTCGGGCTCCGGGCCGACCAGCGCGTCGTCACCGGCGCCGTGCATTTTACCGAATGTGTGCCCGCCGGCGACCAGCGCCACGGTTTCTTCATCATTCATCGCCATGCGGGCGAAGGTTTCGCGCACATCTTGTGCGCTCAGCAGCGGGTCGGGATTGCCGTTGGGACCTTGCGGGTTGACATAAATCAGACCCATCTGAACGGCAGCCAGCGGATTTTCCAGCGACTGTCGCGTTTCGGCATAACGGTTATCATCGAGCCAACCGGTTTCGGCACCCCAATAAATATCTTCTTCCGGATGCCAAATATCGGCGCGGCCGCCGCCAAAACCGAATGTTTTGCCACCCATGGATTCGATCGCGACATTGCCAGCGAGCACGAGCAGGTCGGCCCAGCTAATGGCATTGCCATATTTCTTTTTCACCGGCCATAACAAACGACGTGCTTTGTCCAGATTGCCATTGTCAGGCCAGCTGTTAAGCGGCGCAAAGCGCTGTGCGCCGGTTCCGGCACCGCCGCGACCATCACCTGTACGGTAAGTGCCGGCTGCGTGCCATGTCATGCGGATGAAAAACGGGCCATAGTGACCATAATCGGCCGGCCACCAGTCCTGCGAGTCTGTCATCAGCGCGGTCAGATCTTTTTTCAGCGCTTTGAGATCCAATTTTTTGAACGCCTCGCGATAGTCGTGGTCGCCCTTATGCGGGTCTGATTTCGTACCATGCTGGCGCAAAATTGAAAGATTAAGCTGGTTGGGCCACCAGTCTTGATTGGACGTCCCCGTCGTCCGATTGCTTGTCAGCGCACCATGCATGACCGGGCATTTTGAAACATCCATGTTTTTCCTCCATTGGCTGCTGCGCATCCTTGCGCAACCTGACGCTACACCCGCTTCGGCGCATGTGTCAAGTAAATTAGAACAATTCTAAAGTGGATAAGTTTAGAGCAGATAAATTTTGAAGCAAAACTGGCAAAAGGCGCAGGGGCCAAGTCACTCAGCG